>DASXGT010000076.1:0-5468 GCA_036488895.1 Bryobacteraceae bacterium
CCCTCAGCCATCAGTTGCCACGGCATCATCGCGGCACCAGCAGTGACGGCCACGCCGTTCAAAAAGTCACGGCGCGTGATGTTGCGTTTCATTCCCAGTTCGCGGTCGTTCCGGTCGCTCAAAAGATCCTCCGAGTGGCTGAGTGTTCGCGTTCGTCGAGGGGAGTTCTTCTTTTCGCAACTTCAGAATTCGAAAAGGGCTTTACAAGGATCCTTCGGCCTTTTTAACGGCCAATTCGGCTCCCTGAAATCCGATTCGGCTGTGGGTGCCATCGCAGAATGGCTTATTCACTGACCCGCCGCAGCGGCACAGAGAAAATGCGGGCTTGCCCGTCAGGTCGTACGGGGTTCCGTTCGCATCGACCAGCTCAACCGCTCCTTCAGGGGCTTCCACACGAAACGGACCATTGGGACGGACAGTAATTTTCACTTGCGCCATTGTCTAATTCCTCCAACCTTATAAGTTTCTAGTAAGGTAAAAAGATATCACCAAGCAGGGATATGTGTCGCGGCTCGTGCGTTGCTTTAACCGTCTCATTCCCTTTCGGCTGGCTCATCGCCGAATCCGGCGGAACTCATGAGATGGGAGCGGAGCTTCAAGCTGCCAGAGAACTGGCCGCAAGCAGACTGCGGTAAAGCTCGAGGTAGTCGTCGATCATGCGCTTCGTAGTGAAACGCTCGCGGGCGCGGGTGTAGGCGCGATCGGCGTAGGCGTGGCGTAGCGGACGATCGGAATCAAGTTGGCGAAGCGTTGCTGCCAGGCTGCTGGCGTCATTGGTACGGAAATACAGGGCAGCATCGCCCCACACTTCGCGAAAGCTCGGAATGTCATTGGCGACAATGGCGCAACGGGAGAATGCGGCATCCAGTGCCGACATCCCAAGCGGCTCATAACGCGCAGTTGCGGCATAGACCGCTGCACGGCTGTAGAGAGCACGCAACTGCGCTTCCGTCTGCGGACCGCGAATGGCAACGCAGCTCTGGTCGGTCGAAACCTTCACATCGGCACGGATCGGAATCCGCGGCAGCGGCACCGTTTGCTCGGCCCCTACTATGCAAACCGAAAAAGGCTGTGCGTATTGCGTGAGCAGGAAAACCTGCTTGCCGGCATCGAGTAGACGCCCAACCGACAGAACAGAATCTTCTTTGCCGATGTAGGGATTAAAAAAGATCGGATTGCGTCCCGGATAAATTACCGATGCGTGACGTGGACGAGCGTACGTATGGAGCAGGCTGTCGAGCATGCACGCTGAGGGTACGACGACGGCATCCGCCGCTGTGATACCACGAACGACGGTATCGCTATACCACTTCAGCCAGCGCGTCGGGCGCGGCGAACATCCCTGCACCGCTTGCGCCCAGGTAATCAGGTCGCCATGCGCCATCACTACGCGCGGAATATCGAACGGAAGATTCGCGTGGCAAAACTGATGCAAGTGAAGAAGGTCAGGTTTTATTTCGCGCACTAAACCGAGCAGGAATTCCGAGGAGTCCGCCAGGTCTTTGGGCGCTTCATCCATCCACTCCAGCCGAAAAGCGGTGGGCCGATATTCCAAGCCATGCAGAAGTTCCATCCAGGCGGTCTGATCGGGCAGAGGAATTTCGCCGAACGTGACCAGCGTGACTCGGACGCCGCGCGTCACCAGTCCCGTGACCAGTTCACGCGTGTATGTCCAGGCACCTGACATGGTGTCGGCTGTGACCAGAACGTGCACAGAACCTCCCAGCGTGCCGAACGCCGCCGTAGATGCGGAATCCAGCGGTTGGCGCTGGTCTATTCTAGTGTGAATTGCGAAAGACGTGAAGACCTTTCGAATTCAATGGTCAATCAAGCTGAACCGCCTACGCCCAGCCGCTGCCGCATGTCGCGGGCGAGATTGTCGATCAGGCGGATTTTTTCAACAGCCGGATCGGGAACGCCCGGGACCGCCATGGCGAGATCGCAGGAGAGAAGCATGGCGGTGAGAAATTCAAACATCTCACTGCGAATCTGTTGCTCGGCCGAACGGCGGGCCAGAGTTTCCTCCCGCTTGCGGCGATGCAGCGCGGACCGGACTTCCCGAAGCAGACGCTCCATTCCGCTTACCGCGAAGCTGAGGTACACAGGGAATGCGGTGCCCAAATGTTGCAACATCTGGTCGCTCTCGGCGGGCTCATTCTCGATTAGAAATTGGTCGATGACGACCGCTGAATAGGCGTTTTCCCGCAACCGGGCCATTCCTTGCTGCAGATTTTCCGCCCAGTGAGTTTCGTTGCCAGTGGCGTCTTTCAGAGTGACGGTACACTCCTGGCCGCGTGCCGAAGAGGTGATGAGTAAGATCATGCTCTCTCCATTGCACGCCACGCACCACACTCGGCGATATTGAAAAAACAAGGCTTAACGGCTAATAACCGATGCGTTGTTCCCGTTGCGGAACACATAGAGAGCTGAATTTATTTCATATCCGAACGGGTATGCCTTTCTAGCTCTGCACCGCCGCATAGTCCTTCAGTTTGCGATACAGTGTCGTCTTGCCAATCCCCAGCAGCCTCGCAGCTTGCAGCTTGTCCCCATGCAGTTCAGCAATGGCGTTCAGAATCGTCTGCCTCTCCAACTCAGCCATGGGAACGATTTTGTTCTGGCCGTGTCCATTGCCGTTGGTAGGCAACGGGATCTGTATCCCTGCAATCGCCGAAGGTAAATCCGCGACATGGATTAAAGGTCCGCTGGTAAACGCACAAGTACGCTCCAGGCAATTCTCAAGCTCCCGCACGTTGCCTGGCCAGTCGTAAGCCAACATCACCTTAATGGCATCATCGCTGAGGATTTTTTCCTGTCCCGACGCCCGCGTGCATCGTTCCATAAAATGAGCCAGCAGCAATGGGATATCTTCCCGGCGCTCGCGCAGCGGAGGAATTCGCAAGCTCAGCACATTCAGACGGAAATACAAATCGCGGCGGAAAGCCCCCTCCATCACCGCCTGCTCCAGCACCCGGTTGGTCGCGGCGAGGATGCGTACATTGATTGGAATACGCCGGGTGCTGCCCACCGGGCGAATCTCCTTTTCCTGGATGGCGCGCAATAACTTGGATTGCAAATCAATCGGCAGTTCGCCGACCTCATCCAGAAATACTGTGCCCCCTTCGGCAATGGCCAGCAGTCCGTCCTTCGCCTGATTAGCGCCGGTAAATGCCCCCTTCACGTAGCCAAAGAGTTCGCTTTCGATCAGCGTCGGTACCAGCGAACCGCAATCGACGGGAATGAACGGCTTGTCTTGGAACGGCCCGGAATAGTGAATCGATCGCCCACCATTTCCTTCCCGGTCCCGCTTTCGCCCAGGATCAGCACGGGATGCGAACTATTGGCGGCTTTGGCGATGATGCGATACAGCTTTTCCATCTCCGGCGCGCGGCCGACGATCCCGCCATAGCCTTGTTTGGACTTGAGCTTCTCGCGCAGCATACGATTTTCTGTCTTCAGCTTCAGATGGTTCGACACTCTTTCGAGCAGAAGCTTCAACTCGTCGACGCTGAAAGGTTTGGTGACGTAGTCGTAGGAACCATTCTTCATGGCTTGCACCGCCGACTGCACGGTGCCATACCCGGTGACGACGACCACGAGAGCCTCCGGACGCTGGATCTTGATTTGTCGCAGCGCTTCCAGCCCGCCAGCGCCAGGCAAACGCAAATCCAGCAGAACCGCGTCGATGCTCTGCGTCTGGAGTAATCGGTAGGCGTGCTCCGCTGAGTCGGCTACATGCGTGGTAAAACCAAGAGACATGGCGACTTCTCGGCAAGCCTCCCGGATGGAGCGCTCATCATCCACAATCAGCAGGTTGAGAAAGTTCGCGGCCATTATTTGAGGAACAGGAATTGCGTGGCTGAGGGCTACGGTGCTCATAAGAGAGATTCCTTTTTTATTTCTTGAAAGTGTTCGTGCATGGCGGTTCCTGAGTCTGGAGCGGCGGTTGCGCAAAATTCCGTATCCGCCCCCGGCAACGCGCGTGGCAGCAAAATCATCACGCGCGTACCTCGACCGGCTTCGGTGTCGAAGTGGATCAGTCCGCGATTGGTGGTAACAATGCTGCGGACCGTAGTCAGTCCCAGGCCAGTTCCCTTTCCGTCGCTCTTGGTAGTGAAGAACGGCTCGAACAGGCGCTGCCGGGTTGCCGCGTCCATACCCCGTCCGTTATCGCCAACCACGAGCAGCACGCAGGGAAAGCCGGCCGGACGAATCTGTGACAGTGAGTTGGCCAGGGGCTGAAAATTGCAATTACTCGTCTCAACCGTAATACGGCCCCCTTCGGGCATCGCATCGCGCGCGTTGAGAACCAGATTCAGAAGAATTTGCTGGGCCTGCGCCTGATCGATGTGGACGAGGCCTAATTCCGGATCGAGATTCAGATCGAGCGCGACATTTTCACCGATGAGGCGCCCCAGCAGATCGCGCATGGCTGTGGCGATTTCGTTAAGCAACAAAGGACCAGCGGGCGCAAACTGCGGCCGCGCGAAAACCAGTAACTGCCGGACCAGAACGGACGCCTGTACGATGGCGGCGCGAATTTCATCGGCATATCTCCGCCGGCGGTCGCCAGTATCCATCGTGGAAAGTAATAAATCGCAGCACAACATCACGCCGGTGAGCAGATTATTGAAGTCATGCACCACTCCACCCGTCAGCCGGCCCACAGCTTCCCATCTCTGGTTCTGAACTTGGCTCTCAATCTGCTCCTCCGTGGCGGCGAACGCAGTGTCGCGAGCACTGAATGTCGTTTTCGCACTCTCGCTTGCGGAAGTTCCCGGCCACGGAAATGGGGCTGCGGTATTCATACTGCTACTTTGGCCCAGGACGCTTCGCGGAAGAAAGCCCGCGATGGGCTATCAGCTACCTTGGTGTTCCCATTATGGGAGGAACAAGCTTCGCGACTCTCCCATCCCTGATTTCGGTCCCACTATAGGTCGACCAATCCGGTCCTGCGAAGGGCACATGTCACGTCGAAATAGGAATGGCCTGTGGAAAACCCGGAATGTTCCTTTGCTTCCAGCAACCTACAGCGGAGTAATTTAGCTCTTTTATGGAAAGGAACAGATTACCAAGAGGACCTAGAAGAAAACCGACAAGGAGTTCCTATTCGCTTGAACCCTTAGGAAGCCGGCTGCTTCTCCACGGAACGTGGTTCTCCCAAGGTGACCGGAGCGGTCAATCGGAAGGTTAAACGGCGGCCTTTCGGGATTCGAATGCCACCCAATCCCTGAGTTGGAACATTAGAGGAAACATTTAACTTCTGGCTGGTTCCTCGTGCAAACAAGCTCGAAGTCTGTAACGCGAATAAGGTGCCATCCGCCCGGATACCGTTCAACGTCAGCTGTACATAACCGGAACCATGGCGCGATTGCGCGGCCTCGATGCGACCCGTGACTTCAGCTCCGCGTTCGATCACAGTATTTCCCTCAAACGTAAGAGGCGCGGCGACCGAGGCGGCAAATGCA
>DASXGT010000125.1:0-38697 GCA_036488895.1 Bryobacteraceae bacterium
TTTCGCAGACGCCGGATAAGTGGTATCCGGGGCAGGTGGAGTTGACGCGCCTGCGCGGGCGGGAGAGCGGTTATGCGCAAGCGGAAGGTTTTCTGCGCCACTGGCAAAGTAAGAGCGGTTTACTGCCTTAACGTTTGGGATGTAGAATCTCTTCGGCGATCTCGCGTACCCGCTGGATTGAAATTCCTTCGCGCTGCTCGATCGCCAGTGGATGCGCCTGGTCTATTACGTCAAAGTGCGGGCGGCGGCCTACGACTTGCGTGCGCACGCGCACCGCGAGATTGAGAGTATCGCCGTAAAGGGGAATTTGCGTATTCAAGCGGCCGAGATAGGCTGGCTCGGCCTCACGCCCGGCCACTTTCCAAAGTTCATTGGTCCGGATAAAATCCTTTTGACTGACCCTCGCCCAAACGCCCCAGATAAACGGCTGGACTTGTCCCAGCACCGGTACGGGGATGCGTCCCCGCAAATAGAAGCTCTGTTCATCGACGATGCACTGGTCCACGGTAAACACAACCCGGCGAAGCAATTCATTCTCTGGAATTCCTTTCACCGCCAGCGGCGCCTTCACGCTGTAGCTCAAGGGCAGCGCGTCATGCCATAGCTGGCAAACGCTGCACTGAAACCCGCTTTGCTGAGTCATTCTCTTCAATTTTTCCATGTTCCTCATTCATGCCGTCTCACCAGGAAGGCTCGGACAGTAGTTAGAATGTATGTATGACGTCGCAAACTGTCGATTGGCATGGTTGTCCGGGTGTTGAGTTTGACCCGGCAAAACTAAGCGGCGCGGCCAACATCAGAGGAATGCGCATTCCGCCGGAAGCGGTGCTGGAGAACTATAACGACGGCATGAGCGTGGCAGAAATCAAAGAACAGTTTGAGGGCGTGCAGGATTCCGATATCTGGAATGTATTGAATTTTGCGGCAGAACATGGGTTGTTATTGCGTCCGCTGGGCGGATGAAGATTCTTCTCGACAACAACGTTCCAACAAAGATGCGGCGAATGCTGATGCCGCGTGGTGTGTGGACTTCAGCCTACATGGGATGGACGCTGCTACAAAATGGACAGCTTTTGATGGCTGCCGAGGGCGCGGGATTTGAACTGCTGGTGACAGCGGACAAAAATCTTGCATATCAGCAAAACTTGAAACATCGAAAAATTGCCTTAGTGGTTTTGAGCACGCCGCGCTGGAGCATAATTCAGAACCACGCGGCCACGATCTGCGCGGCTATCGATGCTGCTACGCCTGGTAGCTTTGCCGCAGTCGACTGCTAGACAATCTTTACCCCATCGACAGTATTGCGATAGCGGACACTAAGAGCTGTATGCAACTGCTTGACCCGGTGGAGGCGCGCGTTTTGGGCGCGCTGATGGAAAAAGAGGCGACTACGCCGGAATATTATCCGTTGTCGCTCAACGCGTTGGTGAATGCCTGCAATCAGAAATCGAATCGCGATCCGGTAGTGGATTACGACGACGATACCGTGGAAGACGCAGTGCACCGGCTGCGTCAAAAGCAGTTTTCGTTTCTGGTGACGGGCAATGGGCGTGTGAACAAGTACCGCCAGCGTATTTCTGAGACGTTGAATCTGGGACGGCGTGAATCGGCGGCGCTGTGCACGCTGTTGCTGCGTGGGCCGCAAACGCTAGGTGAAATTAAAGACCGCGGCGAGCGGATGTACAACTTCGCGGATTTGGCCGAGATCGAAATGGTTTTGGATAAACTGGCCGACTGGCCCGGCGGCGCGCTCGTCAAAAAACTGCCCCGCCAGCCTGGACAAAAAGAGGCGCGTGTTGCCCATCTGTTGTGCGGCGAGCCCGATTTTGAAGCCGTGGCGGAAACGGCGGGGGCGCCTCCGCTTGGCAAAGTGGCGCAACTCGAAGCGGAACTGCAGGAGCTTCGCGCCGAATTTTCTGAATTAAAGGCGCGCCTGAACGCGCTGGAAGCGCAGTGGAAATAAAAACGCGGCCGAACGAATTGGCTTCGTCCGGCCGCGTCAGTATTACTCAATGAATTTAGCGTTACGGCCTTGCGGTTGCCGTGGAGCCGGAGCCACCAACCAAGCCCTGATTCACCAGGATCTTGGCTTCCACGCGGCGGTTCAGCTTGCGGCCGGCCGTAGTCTTGTTGTCCGCCACCTCATGGCTGATACCCATGGCGGCGGCGCTCAGAATGCGGTGGACCGGAATGTTTCCATCCTGCTCCAGATAACGGATAACGGAATTGGCGCGCGCGTCGCTGAGAACCTGGTTGCGGTTCAAATTGCCCGTGCTGTCGGCATACCCGGCGATCTCAATCAGATAGCCTTTTTCGGCGAGCGCTTTCTTTGCCAAATCGTCCAAATCTTTCTTGGCATCGTCGCTCAGCACCGAACTGCCCACCTTGAAGTAAACTGTTGCGGATTCTTTGACTTGATAATTATCGAGATCGGAGACGCGGCCGTTGACGTCAACCACGCCCTTGTTGGCTTGGTCGGCGCTGCCTTTGACCTGAACTACTTGACCCTGCGTTTGCTTCTCCGTATCTTCTAGTTGTCCCTGCCGGGTTTCCATCTGGCCGGCGCGGCCTTCAAGTCCGGTAGCGCGGCCTTCGAGTCCAGTGGCGCGGGTTTCCAAAGTACTGGTACGGGCTTCTACCGGCGCCACGCGCACGTCCACCGCGCGGGAAGCACGCACGGAGTTCGGGTCGAACCTAACGCGCTCTGCAACTAGTTCGCCGTGGTCATTTCCTTTCCCTTGCGCTTCGACGTTCAGGCCTGGAACCAAGGAATCCGCGTTCATCTTGTCCTTGCGATGGAAGATGATGCCCTTCTTCAATTCGATCTTGGTGACGTCAGTCAGGTCGATGGTTCCGATAGAATCATCGCTGATCCGCAGTTTGATGGTATTGCCGTCCCGCGAGATGATGACTCCCTCCACCTTCGCCTTCTCATTGGCGGCGAATGTGTGGGGATTCGGTGTGACCCCCCAAGCAAATGTTGTTGTCAACAGCGCCTGGGCCGCGATGATAACGCCAGCTTTGAGATTTCCTCTCATCTGTGAATGTTTTATCTTGAACACTAAACTGTCTCCTTATTGCCCTGAGTTGCCCGAAAGAGGTCTGATGACGAACTACTACTCTCGGGATAGATGCGCTTATTCCTAAAAATGTAACGAGAAATTTCACCAGGAGGTAAAATTTTTCTTCTGCTTCACAGCTTACGCCATGGCCTATCCCCTTCGGGCTAATTTGAATTGCGCAAAACGGCCCCACCTTGCCCTTGGCGCTTTTGAGAAGATAGACGGGGCGGCAGAAACGGATCGATGAATACACTCGCGCGAAAATTTTATGGTTGGTGGATCGTAGCCACAAGCGTTGTCACTTTCGGCATCGCCGTCGGAATTCCTTATTACAATCTACCCTTCTTTTACGACTATTTTCAAAAAACCTACCATTGGGATCTGCGGCAAATCACGCTAGGTTTTCCGCTAGCGGCTATTTTGACGCTATGGGTGGGGCCGTTGGTGGTGGCACGCATCAGTCCCAGGAAACTGATTATCGCCGGAACAGGCCTGACGGCGCTGGCGTTTTTCGGTTTCGGGAACATGCATGGCGCGCTAGCCATGTACTTTCTGCTCTACTTCCTCTACACGGTCGGCTACATTTTTTCGGGGCCGATACCCCACCAGATCTTGGTTTCGCACTGGTTCCAACAGAAGCGCGGGCGCGCCATGGGCGTGGTGTACGTAGGCGTGGGCCTCTTCGGAGGCTTGGGTTCGTTCCTGGTGCGCGGCGTCACTGATCGCTACGGTTTTCAAACTGCGCTGATGGTGATAGGCTGCCTTCTGTTTCTGACCTGGCCGCTGGCGATTTTTGTATTGAAGGACAAGCCGGCCGAACTGGGGCAATTCCCCGACGGTGCGCTGACCGCGCCCGCCGATGCCAAACAACTTCCGCACAGTTACAGTCATCTGCTGGGCAGCTTCCCCTTCTGGCTCTTGCTGATCGGCAGCGCTTGTTCCATTGGGTCTATCGGGTCGATCAACTTCCACATGAAATTTGTCTTTCGGGATGCGGGTTTTGTGGATCAGAAAGCGTTGAACGCGGCCTGGACGAACGCGTCGGTGCTGATATTGTGGTCGAGCATCGCCGGCCGCTTGAGCATTGGCTATTTTGCCGATGTTTTTTCAAAGAAGCGCGTGATGACGGCGACCTATTTTGTGGTTGCCGCCACCATTCTGCTGATGCTCTCGGTGACGCCGGATCGTCCCAGTTCGCTCTACATATTCGCGGTCGCTTTCGGCTTTTCGATGGGCGCGGACTATATGCTGATTCCACTGATGGCGGCTGAACAGTTTGGCGTGAATACGCTGGCGCGGGCGATGGCGATTATTCTGCCCGTGAACACAATTGGGCAGACTTGGTTTCCTTATCTGGTCTCCTGGCTGCGCGAGTATTTCGGGAATTACCATGTGGCAATGAGCGTTGTTTTTGGCATTGCCATGGTAGGTGCGTTGTCGATTGCATTGTTGCCGCGGCGCGCTAAGGTTGGGGCGCCAGCCGCGCCTGGAATGGCGGCGGTGGCAGGGGAAACCGCTCCGTGACCGTCGTGGCTCTGCAACTTCCGCCCTGTCCGCTGAGTGGAGTTAACCTTTGAATGAAGGCACGAATCGCAATGGACGAAGAGAGCAAAGCGACAGAACCAGTGGCTACAGGCGACGCCAAAGCCGAACGTCAGCCGGGTTCCTTAAAAGGTAAATTGGTAGTTGGACCAGAATTTTTCGAGCCGCTTCCTGACGAGGAACTCGCCTACTTTGATAGTTCCCTAACTTCCGAACCATAAGCGACAAGCGCGAGATTCGCCATGCCCAGGAATAGGCCGTGCTCCACGACGCCGACTATTTTCCGGATAGAGGCCGCAAGCTCCTCGGGGTCTTCAATTGCGCCGCATTCACAATCCAGGATGACATTTCCTTCGTCGGTGATGAAATTGGAACCGCCGGGCAATTGCCTAACGGTGGAAGGAATGCCTAAATCCAGCAATTTCTTCTCCACCAGCGGCGTCGCCATGGGGATCACTTCCACCGGCAAAGGGAATTTCCCCAGACGACTGACCACTTTTCGGGAATCCGCCACCACGACAAAGCGCTTGGAGGCGCTAGCCACAATCTTTTCGCGCAGAAGCGCTCCGCCGCCGCCTTTGATGAGCGCCAGTCCTGGAGCGATTTCATCAGCCCCATCTATAGTTAGATCTATCTCTGAAGACTGAAAAAAGTCGATAATAGGAATAGAGAAGGATTTGGCTAGTTCTTCACTACTTTGAGAGGAGGCTATGCCGCGAACGTTGAGCCCGCGTTTCACTTTTTCGCCCAGCAGGCGAATGAAGTGCGTGGCCGTTGTGCCAGACCCGAGTCCGATCACCATTCCTGGTTCCACGAACTCCAGACTTTTTTGAGCGGCGAGCTCTTTTGCTTCGTCGACAGGCTGCATCAGAGCCATCTTACAACCGGAGACGCCGCTAGGCGAAAATTGGCCGAAATCCTGCCATTGGGGAGGTCAAAAAACTGTTACAATTTAGTTACCAAGTCGTGGGAGAGAAACTTTATGGGCGGCATCAAAACGAAAGCGGGGCCATCCCCTTTTCATAACTTATTTGTCCGGTATGGCGCGGGGTTCAACCTGCTCGTGCCTGTGACAAAAGTAAAGTGGTGGAACGCCTTTGCCTGGACATCTATCGTACTGGGTTTAGCCGGTTGGGCGCTATTCCTTTACTTGGTCCCACCCGGCTAACCGCATCCTAGTTGTTAACGGCGTCCGCCGCGACCGCCACCGCCGGCATGGCCGCCAAATCCACCGCCTCGCCCGCCATATCCTCTGGCAAAACCGCCGCCGCGATAACCATAATTCCCGCGATAACCGTAACCGCCACGGTATCCATATCCTCCGCGATAGCCATAACCGCCATAGCCTCTATAGCCGCCGCGGCCCCAGCCCCAATACGGGTAGCCGTAATAACCGCCGTAAAAGCCATATGATGGGTAATAACCATACGCATACGGTGCATAGCCGTATCCGTAAGGATTGTAGGCATATGGATAAGGGTAAGAGTAGGTTGGATACGCGTAGGGAACAGCCACTCCGAATCCCACTCCAAAACGGGCTGCTTGCGCCGGACGACTACTTAGAGCCAGCGCCGCCACAAAAACCAGCGCCAGAAGACTCATTCGCCGAAACATTTCTTTAGTCCTTCCTCAGGGGAGCGCTTTTCGCTCTTCCCTATTTCTTTAGACTCATTTTGGGGAATTTCGGATTCTCACTTGTTTACGCTATCAAAGGTGAATGGGCGTTCATGAGAAAAGGCCGCCCGGACTTCTCTATCCCGGCGGCCCTTTTGTTTAGAAGCTCAGGCGAAGCATGAGGTTCATCAACGGCTGACCTACGAATGAGGCGGTGGTCTGGTCCGCGGTGACCTTGCCGAAGAGTTGAGGATTCTTGTAGTCATACTGGGCGCTGCCGTTGGGTCCGCCGCCGGGCGCGTTGAATCCGTAGTTATGGAATGGATTCTGGAAGTCAAACCGGAATTGCAGGTTGACCCGCTCGGTGATGGGGAAGTTCTTCTTCGCTGAAACCTGCGAATACATCGCGCCCGGACCGGTAACGATGTTGCGGCCGGCGTTTCCGGGCGTGAACGCGGCCGGAACCGAAAAGCACGCTACGGGCAGCACTGGATTTTCAAGCGCTTGATTGAAGCGGTTGCCGCCAATCAGGTTCCCAATTCCGAATTGTGGCATCGAGATGTTGCTGCAGTTCAGGTTCGGCACCTGGTTGCCAATGGCGGTCGGGTAGTAGTTATTGGGGCTGTTGATGAAGTTAAAGCTGAATGGGTTGCCGGATTCAAAAGTCTGAATCCACGCCAGATCATAACCGCCCACCAGGAAGTCGAGGAATTTGTTGTGGTTCAGGAAATGCCGTCCCTTGCCGAAGGGTAAGTCATAGGTGGCGCTGGTGACAAACACATGCCTGCGGTCAAAAGTGGCCCGGCCTTTGTTCAGATTGCGATCCTCAACCGGGGCCACGCCCGAACAAACGCCATAGTCGTTATCGCAATCGTCAATCGCCTTCGAATACGTATAGAACGAATCGAGCACGAGCCCTTGCGAGTAGCGCTTCTGGAATTGCACCGTGCCCGCGTGATAGGTGGAGTGGCCGGTGTTCGACATGTAGTTGATCTGGCCGAACTGCCGGTAAGGCAGATAGTTCTGCGGCGCGGCAAAGGCGGCGGCGCGCAAGGCCGGATTATTTGCCCCAAAGCTGGTGGGGAACACGTTGTTGTTCCAGCTTTCCACCAGATCCACTCCGGCCGAGCCTTGATAGGTGAACTTGATCAAGTTGTTCGTGCCCAACTGATATTGCAGGCTCGCGTTCCAGTTCATGGCGTAGCCCGGATGCAGATTCGGGTCCATCCAATAAATATTCCGCGAACTATAGTTTGTGCCCACGAATGGCGAGGTTCCATTCGCTAAAACCGAGTAGGGCGCTTGTCCGGGAAATTGGCTCAGCCTATACAGAGGCGTGGGGTTGCCGGGCGCCTGTTGTTGAACGGCCTGCGATTGGTATTCGTCGAATTGTTGTAGAGCGTTGGGGAAGCGAATATCAATAGTGTTCACGCCGAAGCCGCCGCGGAAGACCAGCTTATCTATCGGATGCCAGGCGGCGCCGAAGCGCGGCTGGAAATTTTTCAGGTCGCGCTCATTCAATCCGCCATTAGGGTGGATCACGGCGCCCATCAATCCGCTAACCGGGTCCACAGTGGTGGGGCTGAAGTTGCTGATCTGGTTGTGAGCTGTATGGAACGGACTTTCCGTGGACCAGCGCAACCCTATGTTCAGAGTGACCGTCTTGCTGACCTTCCAATCGTCCTGGAAATAGAGACTATTCAGTGAATCGCGCGGCAGCCAGGTGGTGGTGTAGGCGCTGAAGTTCGCTTGCCGCACGTAACCCAGTTCCAGACCCGCTAATTGATTGCCGGTGTTCGGAACGGGCTGTCCGTTCGTCTGCAAACCCGCCGTCATGTTATCGAATTGGAATTGTCCGCTGGGTTGGCCGAGTTGGAAATAATTGGCTTGGAAGCTAAGAAACTCATAGCCCATCTTGAAAGCGTGTTTTCCCATCACCTTGCTGAAATCATCGCGAGCGGTTTCGGTTTCGCGAATTTGGCGGGAAGGGCCGTTCACATAGAGTCCGTAGGTGCTGTTCAACGCGGGCGCCGTGGAATTGCCGCTGGGCACTGCGGTATTGAAGGACGGAAATAAGGCGGCGCTGTCATTCGGTATCCCCAGTTGTCCAGCCCAGTCTTCGTTGTAGGAGGGAACGAAGGTATCTTGCCGGATACGGTAAAAGCCCACGCGGAAGTCATTCAACGCCGTGGCTCCAAACAATTTCGTGATCCCAGCCGACGCGTTCTGCTGCGTTTCGGGTGTGTTGATGCCGTTCACGCCGTCAAACGCGGGATTGGCGATACTCGTCGGCCGCTGCAGGCCGCTGAGGTAGTTGTAGGTGTAGCTGCCGTAAGCCTTCAGATTCGAATTGAACTGATGGTCTACGCGGCCCGAGTAGTCGCTGAAGAAGGTGCGCGATCTGGATGCCCATGTGAAGTTGCTCACCGGGCCAGTCGTGCTCAGCGAACCCGGTGAATTCGGTGGAAGCCACGGATGGAAGGAAAGCAGCTTGGTGTAAACCGGATCCATCTGGCTCACTGGAATTATGTTGCCGGCAATTGGTTGGCGCGTCCAGTTGCCGTTGGCGAGCTGGTGCGTAGTAGACGGGTCATACAACTGCTGGCCGATTCCGCCGAAATTAAAATTCCCGCCCAGTTCGTCAGGCGTGGGCGTCTGGCTGGTATAGGCGGTGGATTTCTTTTCAATCAGCTTCTGGTAACCGAAGAAGAAGAAGGTTTTGTTCTTGCCGTTGTATACCTTGGGAATCGAAATGGGTCCGCTCAAGCTGGCATCCAATTGCATGAACCACGCGGGCACGCCATCGGGCGCTCCCGGTTGCGGGTCCGATGTTTTATAGGCGTTGAAGAATTGGCGGTGCGCCATATTGCGGGTGCGTCCCAAGTCAGAACCTTCGCCGTGGTATTGGTTGGTGCCGCTTTTCTTGGATACGGTCATGACGCCGCCTGCAGAGTGGCCATATTCCGCCGGAAGGGTTCCGCTGACTACCTGTACTTCGCCAACTGAGTTTTCGACCGGCTTGATATCAATGCCGGTGCTCGATTGCGGATCGTTTCCGAATACGCCGTCCTCGAAAACCGTGGTGCCGGTGGAGCGCTGTCCCGCCATGTTGAAGCCGCCCAGCGAACCGCCGTAGGCATAGCCGTTCATGGTCACGCCTGGGCTGAGGTTTAACGTGTTCAAGACATAGCGCTGATAGAGTGGCATCTTGTACAACGTTTCGCCTTCGGTGACGGTGTTGGTAGAGGATGTTTCCGTCTCCAGCAGCGTGCTCTGGCTGTTGACAGTGACTTGTTCGCTGACTTGTCCAAGTTCGAGCGAGGCGTTAACCGGCAGCACATCGCCCACCTTTAATTGCAAGCCTTTTTGCACCAGTTGCTTAAATCCGGCCGCCTCAAACGATACGTTGTAGGTTCCCGGCAAAAGGGATTGTACGCGAAAAAGCCCGTCGGAGTTTGTTTCCGTGCGGGTCTCAAAGTTGGTGTTGATTTCCTGAACGAGAATTTTCGCCCCGGACACGGAGGCGCCAGTTGTATCGGTGACCGTTCCGGTGATGGTGCCGGTGCTGACTTGCGCCCTCGCCTGAAAACCAATAATTGCGAAAAGAAATAGGAGACCTGCGGCGCACACTTGCCCATAGCGCGGCTTCCAGCCTCCAGAAAAACGAGGCCGGACTTCGACCGAATGCATACATTGCTCCTTGAACCAAAACGAGGGGTAATATTTTTGAAACTCAGGCAATCATACTACCGATGATTTGAAACGTCTTCAGTCTTTGCGCAGCGAACTCACCGGATTGAGGGTTGCTGCCTTAAGCGCGGGCAATATGCTCGCGAGTAGTGTGGGAACAAGAAGCAGCAAGGCCGCCGCGGCAAAAGTCAGCAAGTGATCGGGCTGCACTCCATACAATTGACTGCGTAGCAGCCTCGCGAGAAATAATGCAGCGATTGCCCCGATGCCGACGCCAACGAGTGCCGCGTAGAAAGCTCGGGTAACAAACAGAGACAAAATCTGCCGGCTAGTAGCCCCCAGCGCCATTCGAATGCCAACCTCGAGCAAGCGTTGTGTGACCGAATATGACACAACGCCATAGATTCCGACGCAAGCAAGCATCATCGCAATAACAGCAAATGCAGTCAGCAAGCCTGCATTGAACCGTGGTTGCGTTACTGACTCATCCAGTCGCTGAGTCAAGGTCGCCACATTTCGAATCGCTTGCGCCGGGTCAAGCTGGTGTACCTGCTGGCGGATCGTTGCGACCAGTTTCTCTGGAGGCACGGAGGAGCGCACCACGAAACTTCGGCCGCCATCATTGTCGTCGGGGAGGAAATAAAGTTCCGGGCCGGCCGGTGCTGCAATCGAGCCTGCGGTTCCGCGCACATCGCCTATGATTCCTATGATTTCGAATTGTGTGATCTTGTTGATCAAGTGCCGCCCGATCACATTCCCGTTCGGGAAATATTGACGCGCGAACTGCTGGTTCACAAGCCCCCGAGGCTGCTTGGCTCGCACGTCGGCCTCCGTGAAACTGCGCCCCGCCAGCAGCGGAATTCCCATTGCTCTGAAATAGTCATGCGAAACGGCCCGGTCTTCCACGTTGACTGCGTCGCCATGCTCCGTACGCGGTTTCCAATCCACATCAAAGTTGCTTCGCAAATGCCAGTCCACCGTGGGCAATGCGCTGATCTGCCCAACCGCAAGCACGCCCGGCAGCGAGCTGATCTTGCTTTGCAGGTCATCAAAAAAACGCTTCACCACAACCGCTTTCTCATTCCATGGCAGCTTGATTTCGAAGGTCAGCACGTGTTCAGGTTGAAATCCAAACGGTGACTTGATCAGATTCCAAAGCGATTCCGCTAGCAGCGAAGCGCCGACCAGTAGCACCAGCGAGAGCGCCACTTGCATCGAAATGAACGCCGTCCGCACTCTGCTACCCGCTGCACCCCCCACGCGCGCATTGCCCTGTTTCAGGTTCGTATTCAGATCTAAGCGCCGGGCCTGCACCGGAGGGACACATCCGAACACAATGCCCGTCAGTACCGAAACAGCAAGCGTGAACCATGCGATCGGCCATTCAACTTCGATTCCGCTACTCCCCAAGCGGCCCGGCAGACTTGCTCCGAAGAAACGAATCCCGGCGAATGTGGCGAACAGACCAATTCCACCGCCTAACAGAGCCAACAGAGTGTTTTCGGTCAGAAACTGAGCGAGAATGCGCCTCTGCGACGCTCCTAACGCGCGCCGCAACGCGACTTCCCGTAGGCGCGTTGTCCCGCGCGAGAGCAGCAGGTTGGCAACGTTGATGCAGGCAATGAGCAGAAGAACGCTTGAGGCCGCCATCAGCACAAGCAGCGCGGGTTTGGCGCCGCCATAGAGAGAATCACGCAGCGATTCACCGCCGAACTGCCAATTTACATCGGTATCGGGGTGTTCTCTTCGCAAGCGCTCGCCAATCGTCCGAAGTTCCTCTTGCACTGAAGGTAGTGCAATATTTCGCTTGAGCCGCCCGAAGACGTTCACAAACCGGCTTCCCTCGCCTCGATTCGTCCATTCGGCGGGATCGAAATGAGACGGTGTCCAAATCTCGGTTTTCTTTGGATATTCCAATCCCGGTGGCAGCACGCCCACGATGGTTGCCCCTTTGCCATCGAGCGTGACCTGCCGGTTCACCACGCCGGGATCGCTCCCAAAAAACCGCTGCCAGGTCGAGTAGCTGATAATTGCCACTTGCGGCGAATTAGCTTGATCGTCATTTTCGGTGAAGGCCCGGCCCAGCATCGGCTCTATGCCAACGGTTCCCAATATCTTCCACTTACACTTGCTCCCGCCAGCGGTGCGGGCAACGACGAGCCCGCGATCAAAGTCGGATGATCGAAATAGAAAAACGCAAGTGAGACAAACGATTTGCTGCGAGCTCGTAAATCGAAAAAGCGCGGCACGCCCACCAACCCGCCGGTAGATTGGCCGCGGAGGCGCACGTCTGCAATATGGATAACGCGATCTCCCTCGCGATACGGTAACGCTCGCAGCAAGGCCGCGTGGACAAGAGTAAAGATCGCGGTGGTAGACCCGATGCCCAGAGCCAAAGTGAGTACGGCCACAACCGTGAACGTCTTATTCTTCGTTAGCTGCCGGATCGCATAAACAATATCTTTTTTCAAATAATCAAGCCAAGGCGCCCGCTGCGATTCGTAGAACCGCTCTTCGGAGCGCAGCACGTTACCGAACGACTTCCGCGCCTGGAAGCGAGCGTCGGCGTCGCTCAAGCCTTCGGCCCGCAAGCGATCCGTTTCGAGTTCAATGTGCGATCGCACCTCTGAAAAGAAATCGTTCGGTGAGCGTTTGCGCCGCCACGGCATAAATCAACCCTCCTGGCTTTGGGTAACCATCCTGCCCAAGTATGCTCCTTCTCGGGTAAGCTGTCAACCCAATACAAGAGCTGACCCTAGCGATACGGGCTCAACTTGTCGAGAAACTCGTAGCGCGCACGGTCCTGATCGGGCATGGCCTTAGGCTGTGCGTTTAGGTGCATTAATTGAAACCCGTCCTTGCTGGAATAGGCCGGCCACGTAGGCAGATCCGTACTATTTGGATTTCCTGTTTTGGCAAAGTTGGCCCAGTACGTGGACATCAGCGTGGATAGCTTGCGATCTTCCGGACGCCAGGGGCGGCTGTTATGACCGAGCACGGAAAAGACATACTCGATATCGGCCGAGTGAAAGGCTCTGGGTTCGGCGTGCGGACCATCGGCTGGTATGACAGGCGGGGCTTGCTCGAAGCGAAAGCGGTACACCGGTGAATTGCCGGTGCGCTTTTGCAGTTCAAGCCATTTCCAGGTGGCGTAGCCAGCCGCCCGATCCCGGGCCAGGTCGTACGCGGCTCGTTTCGCCTCCTCGTTCGTGGCGGCCGGATAAAGTTTCAGTACGGCATCGGCATGGTCTTTGAACAAGCTGTGAACGGCGGCGGCGAAGTTGGCGGGCGTCGGTTCTTTGTCGCCTAAAATCGCTCGGTAACTTTGTTCCTCGGAAGTCCACCCGGCGAGCAACGGAATATGGGCCTGCTTGCCACTGGAGTAAATCGCATAAGGGCTCTCCGGAAGAAAATAACCATCGATATCCGGCGAAAAGCGGACGTTCTTATTTTTCAAGGCGGCTTGCAGTAGCTCCTCGGCGGGTTTTTCCCGTAATGCCTGAATGGAATCGGTACCCAATGCACTACTTGCAAACTTTGTGTCAGCTTTTTCTGAGGCTTCGCGCGTGGGCAGCGGCCGCGCATAGGCCAGCATGGAGCCGCTTTCTCCGATGGCCTTCTGAAAAAGTCCCTTGGCGAGTGGGGAAGCTATCAAGGCGCTAACGGACGAGGAGCCAGCCGATTGGCCGAAGATTGTGACGTTTTCAGGATCGCCCCCGAAGATGGCGATGTTGTCGTGTACCCATCGCAGGGCTTCGAGTTGGTCCAGCAGGCCATAGTTGCCGGAGGAATTGTGCCCTGATTCTTTGGCCAAGGCTGGATGGGAGAAGAAGCCGAAAATCCCTAACCGGTAGTTCATGCTGACGACCAAGACGCCTTGCTTGGATAAATTGCCTGCATCCTGGCGCGGCTCGGACGAAGAGCCTGCGGCAAAGCCACCGCCATAGATCCAGACCATGACCGGCAATTTGGCTGTTGCCGGATGTGCGGGCATCCACATGTTCAGGAAGAGGCAATTCTCGCTTGGGCCGTTGTCGTGGAAGACCATGTCGGCATAGATATTGCCTTGCATGCAGCGCGCGCCGTATTCGGAGGCGGGCCGGACGCCGGTCCAGTTCAAAGCGGGCTGCGGCGCTTTCCAACGCAACGGGCCGACCGGCGGTGCGGCGTATGGAATGCCTTTGAATGTGCGGACTTTGTCATCGGCGCTGATCACGCCTTCGAGTACGCCGTTAGGAACGCGGGCCTGGGTGGTTTTGAGCGGCGGGGCGGCGATCGCGTGAGCGGAAAGCAAAAAAGTCCATGAAAACGCGCATACGCCGCGCCAAGCGGTTTGTCTCGATAGGTTCATATACGTTGGCAAGAAGTGCAACGATCTTATCGCGATGCACAGGACGCGCAAACTAGAGAGGGATGACGTCTTCTTGGCGGCGGCGATTTTCGCGGCTAGAGATCCCATCTCGCAAGTGAAGGATTCAACCGGAATAACTGCGAAGATTTCATCCAGACAACGGCGGCGTTGAAGCGCCCTCCAGCATTTTGAGAACGGTGCCAGCCATGTTCAAGCGCTCCATGACAGTGATCGAAGAAAGAACGAAGTCGGTCTCGGCGTAATTCGTCTCCAGAGTTAGCAAGAGATGAATGAATGGCTTTCCTATTCGCTCCGCCGCGATGAGTGCGCTGGAGTCGAGGACTAATCCCATGACGGCGGTTCAAATGGCTGTCGGTTGGCGTTAATAGCCGTTGCTACATCTTTCGAGAACTCCGCATCAGGCACGGGCGCGTAACCAAGTTTCTCCTCATACGCTTTGGCAAGTGCAATGCAGTTGCTTAATTTGCGGCCAGGGCGTTGCGGAGGCCGAATGACCGCAACGGTGTGGCGATCCTGCTCTACAACCACTTCGAGGCCTTGCCGCACTTTCGCCAACACGGCGGCAGTATCTTTCACCACCGCGTCTTC
Source organism: Bryobacteraceae bacterium (assembly GCA_036488895.1). Taxonomy (GTDB): domain Bacteria; phylum Acidobacteriota; class Terriglobia; order Bryobacterales; family Bryobacteraceae; genus Bog-105. The sequence continues at coordinate 14,869 of DASXGT010000125.1, forward strand.
GCTCATGTGGACGGTCGCCATACCTTTGATCATAGTCGGGTACGGCCGCGCTAGCGCACGAACTGATCGACGTATTCCGTCCCGAGGCCGATCTCTTCATAATGCTTGCGGCACATGTCTATCTTCGTGAACACGTCCTCAAAGCCGGTATGCTTGCCGTGTTCATCCACGTAGTACATACAACCGGAAATATTGAAAAAAGTGATCATCTCTTCCACGTCCGCATCCACGACAAGCGTGTGCGTTTCGCCCGGCGGTTCAAAAACATAGTCGCCGGCCCGCGCGATCCAGTCATGCTCCAGATAGCGCCATGATCCCTTGATCACGTAACCATGCACGGGCGCCGGATGCCGATGGCGGCTCAGGACTCCGGCGCGGCGCACGCGCAGCAGGTTGCACCACTGGCCGTTCAACGTGTTCAGCATAAGCGGACGAAACCAGACATTGGGGGCTTGCGGCACCCAAATGCGTTCATCGTCCGGAATCGCCTGCGCGACGATTTGAGCCGGCGAGAGGGAATGAGTAGTCTCCATGGAATCTCCAGATCAGGTTATCGCAACCTAGCTTATGCAGCCGAATAGCCGCCGTCAACGGGTATGACCGCCCCAGTGACGAAAGAGGCTTGTTCCGAAGCCAGGAACAACACCATTGCGGCAATTTCCTCCGGACGTCCCCAACGGCCCATGGGCGTGCGGGAAAGAATGGCGGCGGAACGTTGTGCGTCGTCTTGCAAAGCTTGTGTAAGGGGCGTGGCAATCCATCCCGGCGCCACGGCGTTCACTCGAATCCCATCAGACGCCCAGGCGATGGCGAGCGAACGGGTGAGCTGCGCGATGCCTCCTTTGCTGGCGCTGTAGGCCGGAGCCCGGCCCGCGCCGAAGAAGCTCAGCATGGACGCAATGTTCACTAGAGAGCCGCCGGATTGCTTCAATTTTTCGTGCGCCGCCAGAGATACGCACATGGCGCCGTTCAGATTGATATCCAGCACTCGCTTGAAAACGTCCAGGTTGAACTCTTCATCGCGCCGGATGATTCCAGCGGCGTTTACAACCACATGCAGTTCGGGTATGCGGGCGATGAGTTGTTCGATTGCGGCGGCATCAGCAACATCGGCCTTCTCGGCGCGGATTCCGTTCTGGAGATTTCCGTTAATCACCAAATCAGCCGCGACCACGTCCGCGCTCGCCGCTGAAAACGCTTCGGCAATGGCCTTGCCGATTCCGCTTGCGGCACCGGTCACCAGGACGCATTTTCCTTTGAAAGCAAACATGAGTTTCCATTAGATCGTATTAGGCGTTTGGCGCTGTCGGCTGAGCAACAACGTAACAACCGCCGAGACCGCCAGCGTGGCCGCAACCAGATACAAACCACCGGCGTAACTGCCCGTCTTGCCCTTCAACCAGCCGATCACAAACGGACCAGCGAATCCGCCAAGGTTGCCAATGGAATTAATCATGGCGATGCCCGCCGCCGCGCCTGCTCCCGAAAGAAACATGGTCGGCATGGCCCACAAAGGAGCTTTCGCGGCGCTAATGCCCAGGTTCACAATGACCAGTGCAAGAATGACGCCGAAAGCGGTATGCGCGGCGCCGGCCCAAACCAATCCAAGGCAGGCGGCGACGCAGGGGATCACGACATGCCAGGTGCGCTCCGTGGTCCGGTCGGAGTGGCGCGCCCAGGCAATCATGCCCACAATAGCCACAATGCTTGGAATCGCGTTGATCCAGCCGGTGGCCAGCGGTGAGAAGCCAAACTGGCGAAGAATCAAGGGTGCCCAGAGCCCCAGCGTATACAGCCCCGCGGAGGTGCCGAAATAAATCAGGGACAGCGTCAGCACGCGAGCGTCGAATAGCGCGCGCCACACGTTTTCCGCATGCGTGGCATGGGCTGGGCTGCCTTCGCGTTCCGCCGCCAAAGTAGCTACCAGCCAATCACGTTCTTTCGGCTTCAGCCAGTTCGCTTGTTGTGGCCGGTCAGTCAGCGCTTTGAGCACAACGAAGCCCAAAATAATGGCAGGCAGACCTTCAAGAAGATAGAGCCACTGCCAATTGCTAAGCCCGGCGAAAGTGGGAAGTTCCATCAACGCGCCCGAAATGGGCGAGCCGATGGCCGTGGAGAGAGGGGCGGCGGCCATGAATGCGGCGGCTGCGGCAGCCCTCTGCCGGGCAGGGAACCACAGGCTCAGGTAGAGAATGATGCCCGGAAAGAAACCAGCTTCCGCCACTCCCAGCAGAAAGCGAAGAAGGTAGAAACTCTTAGGGCCGACGACGAACGCGGAGGCCGCCGATGCGATTCCCCAAGTCACCATGACGCGGGCGATCCATAAGCGCGCGCCGACCCGATGAAGGATGAGGTTGGATGGCACTTCCAGCAGCACATAGCCCAGAAAAAAGATACCGCCGCCGAAGCCGAACATGGCGGGCGTGAGACCGATCGCTTTGTTCATCGTGAAGGCGGCGAAGCCCACGTTCACGCGGTCCAGAAAGCTGACGAAGTACAGCAGCATCACAAAGGGGAGGATGCGCAGCGTGATTTTTCGGACCACGCGCGCTTCGAGGCCGCGCGTTTCCACATTTAGCTGCATTGGTTAGACGGCAGTCAAGCGGCGTTTGGTGCTGGCGGAAATCTGCGAGCAAACAGCTTCAGTCACCTGAGCCGTTGTGGCCGTACCGCCTAGGTCCCGCGTGTGCAGCGAAGGATTCGCCGTGACGTACTCGATGGCGTTCATGACCAGGGCCGCCGCGTCGTGTTCACCCAAATGCTCCAGCAGCATGACTACCGACCAGAATGTGCCAACCGGATTAGCCACGCCTTTGCCCATGATGTCGAAGGCCGAGCCATGGATGGGTTCGAACATGGAAGGGGAACGCCGCTCCGGATCAATATTGCCAGTGGGCGCAATTCCCAAGCTTCCGGCCAAGGCGGCGGCTAAATCGCTAAGAATGTCGGCATGCAAATTGGTGGCGACGATGGTATCGAGCGAAGCCGGACGATTCACCATGCGGGCCGTAGCGGCATCCACCAATTCTTTATCCCAGGCGACGCCGGGAAATTCCTTCGCGATTTGCGCCGCGATCTCATCCCACATCACCATCGCGTGGCGCTGCGCATTGCTCTTGGTAATGACGGTGAGTAGTTTGCGGGGGCGGGACTCGGCCAGTTTGAAGGCATAGCGCAAAATGCGCTCAACGCCGGCGCGGGTCATGATGGAAACATCCGTCGCCACTTCAATCGGCTGGCCTTGATGCACGCGGCCGCCGACGCCCGAATATTCGCCCTCGGTATTTTCGCGTACGATCACCCAGTTCAAGTCTTCCGACTTACAGCGTTTGAGCGGCGCATTGATGCCCGGCAGGATGCGCGTGGGGCGCACGTTGGCGTATTGATCCAACCCCTGGCAGATTTTCAGGCGTAAGCCCCAAAGCGTGATGTGGTCGGGAATGTGCGGATCGCCGGCCGAGCCGAATAGAATGGCGTCTTTCCCGCGCAGCGCGTCCAGCCCATCCTCCGGCATCATCACATCATGTTTGCGATAGTAATCGCCGCCCCAGTCGAAATTTTCAAATTCGCAGCCAAAGGAATTTTCGGCGGCTGCCAGCGCTTCCAGAATCTGCCGTCCCGCGGGGATCACTTCTTTGCCGATGCCGTCGCCTGGCACCGTGGCGATGCGATATGTCTTCACGTTCTCCACTGTAGCGCCGGTATGGCTGGGCTCACTGTCCCATTACTTTCGGAAGGTTCCAATGCAGCCAGACGCTGACCACGCGCAATGTGAAGCAGACCAAGGCGCCCAGCACGGCCATCGCTTGCGGAGACCGATTCAGCCTCATACCCACTACCATCACCGCCGCTCCGGCGAGCGCAGCGGTAGCGTATACATCCGCCCGCAGAACTGTGGGAACTTGCATCAGCAAAACGTCGCGGACAGTTCCGCCGCCCACGCCGGTGATTCCACCCATCAGGACCGCGATAAAAGGGTGCATTTTGAAGCTCAGAGCTTTGCCCGCTCCAGCGACGGCGAACAGCGCTAAACCTCCGGCGTCGAGCAGCATGATTAACTGCGTTGGAACCACCAATAGAAGACGATGGAAGAAAAATACGGCTGCGCCGCCAGCTAACGCGATAGCCCCATACCGCCAGTCCTGAAGAGACGCTGGCGGAACAGCGCCGATCAATAGATCGCGGATGATGCCACCACCCAACGCTGTAATAAAAGCGAGGACCATGAGGCCAAAAAAATCGAGGTCGCCGCGCATGGCAGCCAGGGCGCCTTCAATCGCGAACACGAAGGTTCCAGTCAGATCCAACACAAACAGTAAGTGACCGGTAAACCGCCGGGGTGGCGAATTTTCTTCGCTCATTGCGGGCGCCTGGATGCGCCGGTGATTTGCCGGACGTGGTGCTGGAGATGGTTCAAATAATCTTCGACCAGGAAACGAAGAGAGACCGGCACATTGTTCCCTACGCGGCACTGCGCGTCTAGGCGCGTCTCCGGAATTCGCTCCACTACTTCACATAACAGTTCGTTTTGCCAATGCCAATGTTCTACCAGTAAGGACCATGCCATTGACTTATATCCATGCATCGCCACCCAACCATCCTGTTGATAGGCAGGCCCTTCGTAAGCGCCATCGAGCGCCGCGCGCACAAATCTCTGATGATTATTCAGTGCCGAATCTACCAGGTGTCCGAGAATTTCCTTTCTCGACCAGCCGCCCTCTCTGAATGAATATTGCGATTCCTCTTCTGAAATATTCCGCAGAAGTTGGTGAGTGGATGCTATGCGCTCTCGAAAAACGCTCATAGTTTTAGCGGTGTTTGGCCTTCAGTATCACGTGGACCTCGTCATTGCGCGGGTTGTTAAAGCGGCACGTGACGCGGCCTTCGGCATCGAGTGAAATGATGGCAGGCACGGTGGATTCGGTCAAATACCAGCCTGCCGGTAGCGTTACTACGTTGCGCGGCCGACCCAGGGTGCGGTCCCAAGTGAGCTCGCCGTTGGAGAATGTGTAGGATTTGGGGTCAGTATAGGTTTCGATCACGCGCACGCGCGCCGATTCGCCCGCGGCAAGTGGATGCGCTAGATCGCCTTGCACCACCACGGTGTCGTCTCCGGTAGGCGCAGGATAGTAGCCAAGCGCATTCACCGACTTACCCGTGACCTCGTGCGTCGGCAGCTTTTCACCGGTGTCGAGATTATAGATCTCTGAGGTGCTGACGACGCTTCCTTTCCGCACGAAGCTGTGAACGGAACCTTGACCGGGGCGCGTCACATTGAAATCATGCGAGATACGGAACTGATGCGTCTCAGGCGCCAGCAGCCAATAGGTGATTTCGCGGTCCTGCTCCGCGCGATGCATCTGCGCCGGAAGCAACGCGGCCACGAAGAATAACAGGCTAAGACGGGTCATGGCAGTTTTCTGCCTTTCAGTTTGACGAGCAGTTCGTCATCGCGATCATTGACAAAGCTGACTCGTATGCGGCCGTCCGCTTGCGTGGAGACGATGCCCGGCGCGCCGCAAGCCACCAACTCATAGCCGGCAGGCAGCACAATGACATTGCGCTTGATGCCGAACGAGCGTTGGAAAATAAGACCGGCTCCCGCACCATCCGGATTATAGGAGGCGGCATCCGTATAGGTCTTAAAGATACGCACGCGCGCTTCGCCGTTATGCGGAACGGGATGGGCCAGCGTGACCTGAATGTACTGCTGATCGGGATTCGGGTGGCCGCGCAGGCCGTGCGATTGGGCCTCCGCGGCGGTTACCACTTCGAACTTCAGGTCTTTGCCGGTGGCGGAATCGACGACGCGCTCTTTGGTCGCAACCGACCCTCGCCGAATGGGATTGAATAAATATGGTGACCCTTCGGCCGTTGTTGCCATGTCGTAGATAATGGCGAACGAGTGCGTCTCGGGTGCAAGCAATTCGTAAACGGTTAGCTCGTCAGAGGCGAGGGCCGCAAGCCCGCCCAGTGACAGCATAGCTAAAAGGCGCAGCGTGACGCGCAGCATGGATTATTAGATAATACACGGGGCTGTGATTCATTCGTGCCGCAAGGCGCTCATCGGATCTATTCTGGAGGCTCGCCGCGCGGGAACATAAGTAGCAAAGAACGCGACCAACAGCAACAGCGTTGAAACACCGGCCAGAGTCCACGGGTCGGCTGCGTTCACTCCGTAGAGTAAGCTGCTTAGAAATTTGGTCAAGCAAAATGCAACCGCGAGACCCGCGGCCAAGCCGGCGGCCGTCAGTAACAGGCCTTGCCGCAGAACCATCGTAAGCACATCGCGTTCTTGCGCGCCGAGCGCCATGCGGACGCCGAACTCTTGTGTCCGCTGCGTGATCAATTGAGAGAGTACGCCGTACAATCCCACGCCCGCCAGCAGAACGGCAAGTCCGGCGAACGTTCCCAATACAACCGCGCGAAAGCGTGGATAGGCCAGGACGTGGGAAAGCCGCTTGTTCATGGCTTCCACTTCGCCCACCGGCACGCTGTTGTCCAGCGCTGCAATCTGCTTCTGTATCGCAGCGCCTAGAGCCAGATTGTCTCCCGCCGTTCGAAGCACAAGCGAGACGCCAAAGGGCGGAGCTTGCGCAACTGGACGAAACACGAACGGGATCTCCTCCCAATTCATCTCATGGAAAAAATCCTTATCCTTTTCATTCGCAGCCACGCCGGCTATCGTTAGCCATGGCCGATCGCTTCCCGGTTTGCCTACTTTAATACGCTTGCCTACCGGATTCTCACGCGGAAAATATTTGCTGACCAATGCTTCGTTGACAATGGCCACCGGTTCGCGTGCCGCTTGATCGCTATCGTTCAAAAAACGTCCTCTGTCGAGCGGGACGCCCATGACCCGGAGATAATCAGGCGTGACGGATAAAGCGGCTACATCGTTCGCCGCGGTCTTAGCGTCTGGTTCCGGTTTGCCTTCTACGGCCAGTGTGTTGGCGCCGAAACGCCCGCTGCCTAGTGGAAGCGAACTGGCAAGCGCAGCCGATTCCACGCCGGGGAGCGCTTTGGTCCTGTTCAAGACGTCGCGATAAAAGCTGATGCGCCGGGCGTCTTTCGAGTAACTCCACTTCGGCAACTCAATGGGTACGGACAATAGATGATCCGTTCTAAATCCAAGTGGAACAGAACTCAACCGGTTAACGCTTTCAATCAACAAGCCCGCTCCTACTAATAGCGTCAGCGACAGCATCACTTCCGCCGCGACTAACGTTTTTCCGAAGGCCTGGGCCGCTGGTCCGAAGGAAGAGCTTCGGCCGCTTGCTCTTAGAGCATCGATCAAATCCACGCGCGAAGCTTTCAGCGCGGGGGCCAGTCCAAACGCCAGTGCTGTCGCTACCGCCAGCCCGGCGGTAAAAACGAGCACATGCACATTTACGCTGACGGGATTCCCCGGAGGCATTTGAATCGGATTTAAAATTCTAAAGTAATGAACGGCGCCCAACGCCAGCAACACGCCGACCAAAGCGCCCGCAAACGAAAGCAGTAAACCCTCCGTGAGCAGCTGCCGGATCAGCCGCATGCGTCCTGATCCCAGCGCCGCCCGGACCGCCAGTTCTTTCTGCCGGGCCAGAGACCGCCCCAGCAGCAGATTCGCAATATTTACGCAGGCAATCAGAAGGACAAAGATGACGGCCCCAAACAAAATCATGACGCTGAGCCGCAGGGTCGGCCCTGATAAATAAGCGAACTGTTCCGCCAGCGGAAAAACAGCGGGGATGCGCACAATGCCGTCCGGGTCTTTCTTGTGCTGGTTTCTGTAAAGCGCTTCCACTTCCTTCTGGGCGCGTTCAATGGGTACTCCCGGCTTCAGGCGTCCAAACACTCCGACACTGGCATTCTCAGGATCGCGGCCGATCGGACTATCGGGAGTGATCAGCATCCACATCGAAGCCGCATCGGGATAAAAAGTGAATCCTGCCGGCATGACGCCGGTTACTGTGCACGCTTGCTCACTTAAGGAAACATGTTTGCCAACCACATCTCTCTGTCCGCCGAAGGCAGACAGCCAGAAGCTGTGTTTTAAAACCACCGTGCAGCCTCGCTGCAAGTCATCCTGCTGAAACGTACGCCCCAGTTCCGCCGTCGCGCCAAGCAACGGAAAGAAATCAATCCCTACCGGCATCGCGAGTACGGTTCGCGCCGCTCCGTTACCTATCAGGATCTGCCCACCCGTAGCCCAGGTTGCAGGCGCAAGCAATTCGAAACTCCGGCTGGCGTTCTTCCAAGTTTCAAAATCGCGATAAGAATCGAAGACGGCAGTCCCCTTTGGATTGCGCACTAGCTTCTCCCAAATCACTACCAACCGGTCTGCATTCGGATAGGGCAACGGGTTCAGCAGAACCGCATTCACGATGCTAAAAATCGCCGTAGTGGCGCCGATCCCCAGAGCCAAGGTGATGACCACAACCGCGGTAAAGCCCGGTGTGCGCCCGAAGGCCCGGAGTGCATAGGCAACATCCTGTTTGAATCGCTCCAGCCAGTTCCATCCCCATGTTTCGCGGACAGTTTCCTTCGCCAAAGCCGTGTTGCCGAAAGCGCGCCGGGCAGCATAATGGGACTCTTCCGCCGCCAAACCACTTTCCTGTAGTTCCTCCGCCTCTGCTTCCAAATGCGAGCGTACTTCGCGCTCTAGGTCTTCGTCACGCTTTCTACGCCGCCAACGCATTTCAATTCTCCTGGGCAGGCCACATGATCCGCGCAATCGCGCCGGTGAGTTGTTTCCATTTCGATTCTTCCGCCGACAATTGTTTTCTGCCGGCGGCGGTGAGCCGATAGTATTTGTATTCGCGCTTCAATTCTTTACTGGCGGGCTCCCATTTCGCCGCGACCCAGCCTTTGCGTTCAAGCCGGTGCAGCGCGGGATATAGGGAGCCATGCTCCACTTGCAGGACGTCCTCGGTGGTTTGCTGAATGTGCTTCGCGATCTGGTGTCCATGGGCGGGACCAAATCGCAGCGTGCGCAGGACCAACATGTCCAGAGTGCCCTGCAACAGCTCCACGCGGTCAGATGATTTCTTCGGCATAGCGTCAGATGACATTCTACCCAAAACGATTTTGCATTGGGTAGGTATTCAACCCTGAATGCGGTTAGACAGGAATATTCTGGTTGACGCGAAAGAAGTTTTTGGGTCGTACTTCTTCTTGATGGAGGCTAGGCGTCTATCGCGGGGAACTTCGCCGCGCATGACATCCTTTATGCTAGGCTATGTCGCCGAGCACAACCACCGAGCTTCTCTAACCCAAACCGCTATGCGCTTTCGAGCACGGGAAGATCGGAAGCCTGGTGCAGAGATTCCAAAAGCCGTTTCAGTTCCTCGGCACGGATTGGTTTGGACAAGTAGTCGTCCATGCCGGCATTCAGGCATCGTTCCCGGTCGCCTCGCATGGCATGAGCCGTTAATCCAATGATGGGCACGTGCCGCCCGGTCCCGAGCTCTTCGCGGCGAATCGCGGCCGTCGCTTGAAAGCCGTCCATCTGAGGCATTTGCAGGTCCATGAGCACGACATCCACGGGAGTTTTCTGGAGCTGAGTGAGCGCTTCGATTCCGTTCACAGCAATGATCACCCGGTAATTCCATTTTTTCAGAAGCGCTTGGGCCACTTTTTGATTCACAGCATTGTCTTCGACCAAAAGAACGCGCAATAGAGGCTCGTCCTCCACCGTTTCCTTGGTGATCAACGGGCGTGTGTCGTTGTTGAGTTTCGCGTTTCCCAGGACCCGCAGGATCGCTTCCTGTAATTCATGCTGCCGGACTGGCTTGGTCAAATAGGCGGAGACCCCTAAAGAGCCGCACCGTTCGGCGTCTGCGTATTGCCCGACCGAGGTCAGCATCATGATCGCGATTTGGGTGAGTTCGGGGAAACGCCGCATGGCCTCGATGAACATAAATCCGTCCTGCTCCGGCATTTGCGCATCCGTCAGAACCAATTCGAAAGGCTTACCCGTTTTGCATTTTTCGAGAAGAGCCGCTATGGCACTGTGCGCTCCCTCTACGGCCGTGGGATGGCATCCCCAGCGCCGCAACGTTTCCACGAGGATTTTTCGATTGGTCGCATTGTCATCCACTACGAGCACGGAGAGATCACGCAGCTCAGGAGGGGATAGAATGACAGCCTGCGAAAGGATTTTGTGGCTTTCTTGCAGCGGCAGTACGAGGTGGAAAATGCTTCCTTGTCCGACTTCACTCTCTAACCGGATACGACCACCCATTAATTCCGCGAGCTGAGTGGAGATCGTGAGGCCCAATCCTGTTCCCCCATGACGCCGCGTGTTCGATCCATCGGCTTGCACGAAGGCCCGGAAAACATCGGCTTGCTTTTCTTTTGCTATACCGGGTCCGGTGTCCTGTACGGCGAAATGAAACTCGGCCAGGTTGCCGTTCCCGCCGGACCTGTCAATCGTGACCGTTACTTCCCCTTCGTCGGTGAACTTGATCGCATTGCCTACCAAATTGGTCAGAATCTGACGGAGCCGCACCGGGTCGCCAAAAACCGTCATGGGCACAGCGGAATGGATATGACAGGCGAGCTCCAATCCTTTTTCGTGGGCTCGCAGCGCCAGCGCTTTGAGTACGTTCTCGACACATTCTCGTAAATGGAAATCGGTTGGATCCACCTGCAATTGACGCGCCTCGACCTTGGAAAAATCGAGAACATCGTTGATCACGCCCAGCAAGGATTCCGCTGAGAGTTTCGCCGTTTCCAAATAGTCCCGTTGTTCCGCGGTCAAAGCGGTTCCGAGCGCCAATTCGGTCATTCCGATGACTCCGTTCATCGGCGTACGAATTTCGTGGCTCATGTTCGCGAGGAACTCGCTCTTCGCTTGGTTGGCCGCTTCCGCCGCCTGCTTTGCGGATAGGAGTTTAGCTTCAGTCCGCTTAACTTCGTCAATATTCAGATATATGCTTTGGATCTCAATAGCCTCACCGTCGGAGGATTCCAGGAGGGTCGCGCTATGCATGATCCAAACTGATTCCCCGCTTGTCTTTACCAGCCTCGTCTCATAGGAAGGCAGACGTTTGGTTTCGAGCAAGGCCTTCCGGCAAGCCTCTGCTTCAGGCTGCGGCAGATGTCTGGCAAAATTCATTCCGATAGCATCTGAAGGGTCCGCATAACCCAGAAGTTCGGCACATGCGTGATTCATTCCGACAATGGTTCCGTCCGGCGCCGCGCGGCAGATCCCCGTGGGAATCCGTTCAAAGAGAAGACGATAGCGATCTTCCGTGGAGCGCAAAAGCATCGTCTGAGCCGAAAAGTATTTGTCCGCAATAGAAGAGGCAAGCGCCACACCAAGAACAATAAGGGAAACCACACCGATGCCGACTCCTCCCAATGAGGAGACACTCACGCCGGCGTTAGGATCGAAGAAATGATGTGCTGGGCGGAATTGCGCGGCGGCCATCGCCGTGTAATGCATCGAGCTAATTGCCAAGCCTAAGAAGACTGCGGCCACCAGCTTACGGCCTCCCTCAGCAGCGGCTCCGGATCGCAAGCTGAAGATTGCAACCCCGCAGCCAACGACGGCGATCACGACAGATAGGGCCACAATCCACCAATTCCAAAGGCAAGCACAGCTCATCTTCATTGCCGCCATTCCGATGTAATGCATGGCGCCGATGCCACTGCCCATGAAAACAGCGCCCAATGCGAGTTGCGAACGTTGAAGCACCGGGCGGCTTATAAATGAAAGCGCTACAGCAGACGCTATAATCGCCGCAATCATCGATACGATGACCAGCAAGACGTCATAATGGACGGGAACCGGTAAACGAAAAGCCAGCATTCCGATGTAATGCATCGACCAGATGGCGATGCCCATGGCGGATGCGCCGCCCCAAAGCCAAGCAGTTTTTGCGCGACTTTTCGTGGAAGCGACGCGGCTGGAGAGATCGAACGCCGCATAGGCCGCGCCGATCGCAACAAGAATGGACAGGGCCACTAACCGGTAGTCGTAAAAAGCGTACAGCATCGTCTTCTATCTCTCAAGAAATCTAATGGCCTTGGTCGGCCCGGTTACAAGCCGGCCTTCTTAAAATCCATTCCTAGCTTTCGATGCCAAATTGGCGCATCACGAATTCCCCGATCGCCTCATTGACTAAACCGTACAACCGTTCTTCTCCTTAGTTCTTATCGGCTGTATTCCTGGAAATTTCTATGGTGAATGGGACAAAGAGGGTTTCGCGTCACCTCCCTTTGTCCAGGAAGGCCATAGATTAGGATTACTTAGATTATTCGAGATAATCCCTGCAACAGCTCCACGTTAGACAGGAATGTTTTGATTGACGCGGAAGAAGTTCTTGGGGTCGTACTTCTTTTTGATGGAGGCTAGCCGTTTATAGTTATCGCGATAGGTGGCTTGCACCCGGTCTTGCCCCTCGTCCATCATGAAGTTCACGTACGCGCCGCCCGCTGAATAAGGATGCAGGGCTTCCCAATATTCCTTGCACCAGGACGTGATTTTTTCACGGTTGGCCGGGTCGGGGTCCACGCCCACGATCACCTCGGCGAACAGCGCCTCGCGAAAACTATAGGCGGTATCGTTTTTGCCCACGCGCTGCGCGGCTCCGTTCACGGGATAGAGATGCATGGTGGAGAGCATGGTGGGAATCTTGGAACCATGCTCCACGTGCCGGGCAACGGCTTCATCACTCAATTCAGTGAAATTGTCAGCGCGCCAATACCATTGCAGGCCGGGGACGAACAGCGGATCAAAGATGCTCTGCACGGCTGGAAAGGGAGCAAGTCCGACGTGATCAAAAAGGGGATTGCCCTGCGTCCGCATCGGCTTGAGAGCCGCTTCCACGGTTTCCGCGGAACCGGTGCAACACCATACGATGCCGCACACTTTCTTCAGGTGCAGATGCTCAGGGAACAAAGGCACGGGCGGGACAATGAGGAAAGCGAAAAAGCCGCTCACGTCTTCGGGAGCCTTCGCAATGAAAGTGCGATAGGCGCTGAGGACGCTGGTAGCCTCCTCAAGCGGCCAGAATGTTGGGCCGAAATGCACCATTTTGACTGGGCGGAGCCGGAATTCGAAAGAGGTGACGACCCCGAAGTTTCCGCCGCCGCCGCGTACCGCCCAAAAGAGGTCGGAGTTTACATCGTGGTTGGCTGTCACGAAACGCCCATCCGCCAAAATGACATCGACGGAAAGCAGATTGTCGATGGTCAGGCCATACCTGCGCGTCAGATAACCGATTCCGCCGCCAAGCGTGAGTCCACCAACACCCGTGGTGGAAATGAAGCCGCTGGGTGTGGCCATGCCGAAGGCGTGGGTGGCATGATCCACGTCGCCCCAGACGCACCCTGCTTCCACGCGGACGATTCGGGCATCGGGATTGACACGAATGCCCTTCATCCGTGAAAGGTCGATCACCAAGCCGCCGTCACAGGTCCCCAGGCCCGCGCCGCTGTGGCCGCCGCCGCGAATCGCGGTCAACAGATCATTTTCTCTGCCGAATTTCACTGCCGCGATCACATCCGCAACATCCACGCAGCGCGCAATCAGGCGCGGGTGCTTATCGATCATCCCGTTGTAGACTTTGCGCGCGGATTCATAGGCCGCGGCATCACTGGGTTGAATGAGTTCTCCCCGAAAGCAATTTCTCAATTGATCTACAGACTGCGCAGGCATTAGGATTTCCCCCCCAATTACCTTGAATCCCCGGCCCGAGTCATGGAGCCGACGGGAAGTATATCAGTTTTGGCTGCCTTCGAGAAGCGGGATAATCAGCCGGACCAGAGACGGCACAATCTCTTCTGCCGGGCGGTGGTCTGGGGTGTGAAACCATTCTTTGGCCGCGCCGTACACGGCCCAACTGACGGTGTTGGCGATGATCTCCGGAGGAAGCGTTAAAACTGCCGCGTGTTTCGATGCGCCGGCGAGAATGACACGGCGAATGGCGCTGGTGACTGCCGCTTCCATGAGCGGAGTAAAGGCGCTATGCCGGACGCAGCCGTTCGAACCGGAGTGGGTGCGCTGAAGGTAATCGCAAACCGCAAGGATGATGGCGCCGAGACCGGACGAGCACGATCCGTCAAACCGTATGTTGCGCTCGTTCAGCAGCACATGAAAATCATGCGCCACCATGGCTTCAAATAACGCGAACTTGTCCGTGTAGTGGTCATAGAACGTGGCCCGATTCACGGTGGCCTCATCCGTGATGTCCTGCACCAAAATCTCGTCCAGACTCTTGTTTCGCAAAAGTGACTGCAGGGCGCGCTGGAGGAGTTGCCGCGTGCGGCGAATGCGCGGATCGCGAACCTCACAGTCTGAAATCGGCATGGTTCTCTGATCTGAGGTTAACTTAGCAAAAAAAAGAATCCTTTAAACAACAGATGTCGTCTCAATAGACGACGAAAGATGGTTAACCATCATATGTCGTCATGGAGATTTAATATGCCAACTTTATTTCACCTCGATTCCAGTCCCTTGGAGAGTTCCATTAGCCGCGAGTTGACGCGCGAATTCGCTAAAACCTGGAGGGCCGCGCACCCTGATGGAACGGTGATCCACCGGGATCTGGCAGCAACCCCGCTGAAGCCGGTTGACGGTCTTTGGGTAGGTGCGGCCCATACTCCGGCAGACGCTCGTAATGCGGAACAGAACGCCGCGCTGGCTTTTTCAGAAGAACTGATTGCGGAATTGGAGACAGCGGATGAGTATGTGTTCGGCGTCGCGATGCACAACTTCAGCATTCCTTCGGTGCTGAAGCTTTGGATCGATCAGACTGTGCGGGCGGGACGCACTTTTGCCTATGACGCCTCGGGAGTGCGCGGTCTTTTACAAGGCAAGAAGGCGACGGTAGTAGTGGCCAGCGGCGGCGTTTATGAAGCGGGAACACCCAGCGCCGCGTTCAATCATATTGACCCTTACCTGAAGACCATCCTCGGATTCATCGGCGTGACGGACGTGAAGTTTGTTGCGGCCGCGGGTGCGGCGCAACTGCGGACCGGCGCTATAGATCGCGAAACGTTCTTGAAGCCCACGCTTGAGCTTGTTCGTACCGTAGCAGCTTAAACAGTTTGCGCCGGCGTGCATCCGTTCTCATAAGATACGATCTATCCACTAGATTTGTATGGTTGAGAAAGAGGGTCATTATGAACCGGTTGAAGGATAAGCGCGCCTTGATTACAGGCGGCACCAGCGGGATTGGGCTAGAAACGGCCCGGCAGTTTCTAAAGGAAGGCGCACGGGTTGCCATTACCGGTAAGAATCCGGCGACTCTCGAAACGGCGCGCAAGGAACTCGGAAGCGATGTGCTGGTCATCGCCTCCGATGCCAGTAACGTGGCGGATCAGAAAACCGCTGTCGAGACTCTTCGCCAAGCATTTGGAGCAATCGATATCCTGTTCGTCAACGCCGGCATCGCTGAGTTGCGGCCGGTAGAACAGTGGGACGAGGCTGCATTCGACCGCACCTTCGCCATTAATGTAAAGGGACCGTATTTCCTCATCCAGGCGCTGCTTCCCATCTTTGCGAACCCAGCGTCCATCGTGCTCAACGCGTCCGTTAACGCACACATCGGCATGCCAACCTCAAGCGTTTACGGCGCTTCAAAGTCCGCTCTCCTTTCCTTCGTCCGCACGCTCTCTGGTGAATTGATTTCGCGCGGCATCCGCGTGAATGCCGTTAGTCCCGGTCCCATCACGACGCCGCTTTATAGCAAGCTCGGCATGGCGGAGGCCGATCTCAAGGCTGTTTCCGCCTCCATCCAAAGCCAAGTCCCCGCTGGGCGTTTCGGGAACCCCAGTGAAATTGCGCATGCGGTTGTTTTTCTCGCCTCCGATGAATCCGCATTCACGGTGGGGAGTGAAATCCAGATCGATGGCGGCATGGGCAATCTTTGACAGGAATACGATATGGGCAGGAGAATTCATGCCACGTCCCATTCACTTCGAAATTCCCGCGGAGAACCCGCAGCGCGCCATCGGCTTTTATTCGAAAGTCTTCGGCTGGAAGTTCAGCAAATGGGATGGCCCAATGGAATACTGGGTCATCTCTACCGGTGAGTCGCCGGAGCCGGGGATCAATGGCGGCTTGATGCCGCGCCGCGATCCCAACCAGCCCTGCGTCAATACCATTGGCGTTGACAACTTAGACCAGACGGTCGAGACCGTTCTAGCCAACGGCGGTTCGATGGCGCTTCCCAAGATGCCCGTTCCGGGACTTGGCTGGCTCGCCTATTGCAAGGACACCGAAGGGCACATCTTCGGGATGATGCAGTACGATCCCAGTGCGAAGTAAACACGCGCGAATGCGCCACCGCCTGATTTTTCTTATTGCCGGCAACGTGACTAACCAATACGCGTTTACAATTGACGGTGATGTGTATTTCGATGAGCGTATTGCAGGAGCGCGCGTGAAAAAAGATCAGGAGTCGGAAGATTTCTCAAGGCGGAAGTTTATGGGCGCGGGATCCGCGGCGATAGCCGCTGCCGCGGCGTTGCAGGTAGCCCAGGCCCAGGAAGCCAAGCCCATCCGGTCGCAGGACCATCACCTGCCGGACGAATCACAACCAGGGCCTAACAACGCGGCGCTGGATGACCAGAACCCAAACTCGGTATGGTCTCCCGCGACGGATGCGGGCGGCCAGCCGCCGTTCAAATATTCATTTTCGCTGTCCCACAAACGGATGGAAGGCGGCGGCTGGACGCGCCAGGTCACTGTCCGCGATTTGCCGATGTCAAAGAAAATGGCAGGCGTGCAGATGCGGCTGATCAGTGGCGGCATCCGCGAGTTGCACTGGCACGTGGGCGCGGAGTGGGCGCTGATGTTGTACGGAAGCGCGCGCATTACCGCGGTGGATCAACAGGGCCGCAGCCATGTCAGCGACGTGAACGAGGGCGATTTGTGGATCTTCCCGGGTGGAATACCGCATTCAATCCAAGGGTTGGGGCCGGATGGATGCCGTTTCCTGCTGGTGTTCGACGACGGCAATTTTAATGAGTTTGAGACCTTCCTGCTGACGGATTGGATTGCTCACACGCCGCCGGAAGTGCTGGCGAAGAACTTTGATGTGCCCGCATCGACGTTTGCGAAAGTGCCGAAAAAGGAACTTTTTATCTTTCAGCGTGACCTGCCGCGTCCGCTGGCCGAAGAGAAGCAGCAAGTAGAAGCCGTGACTGGCGCCGTGCCACATAGCTTTGATTTCCGTCCGAGCTTGATGAAGCCGAACAAGGTATCGAAGGGCGGGGAAGTAAAGATCATCGATCGCAAGGTATGGCCGGCCACCAACATTGCCGCGGCGATTGTGACGCTAAAGCCGGGCGGCTTACGCGAATTGCACTGGCATCCGAATGAGGATGAGTGGCAGTACTATGTCAGCGGCAAGGGCCGCATGACGGTATTTGCCGGCGGCGGCCGCGCGCGAACCATGGATTTCCAGGAGGGCGACGTTGGCTACATCGATAAGTCTGCGCCGCACTATATCGAGAACACTGGAGACGCCGATCTGGTGTTTGTCGAGGTATTCCCCACGCCGTTCTATGAAGATATTTCCCTTGCGGAGTGGCTGGCCCACACGCCGTCACGCTTAGTGGATCAGCATCTAAGCATTGGCGAGGACGTGATCGCGAAGATCTCAAAAAAAGAAGCCGTGATTTTTCCGGAATAAGCGCGCGGCCTTTTTACTTGCCCGCCGCATAGACGCGAATTTCCACCGCTGCGGCGGGCCCTAGATCTTCCGATTTTCCGAGGCCGCGAGTTTTGATGCGCGTATCGTCGAGCCGGAAGTTCTGCACCAGGTAATTACGAATCACGGTGGTTTGGGCCTGCGTCAGCGTTAGCATCTTATCCGTGTCGCCCTTCAAACTGGCCGATGAAACCACCACGGCTAGGCCGAACTTCGCTTTTTCCAGATAGGCGCCCACCTCGTCCAGAGCCTTCTTGTTTTTGAGTTTGGCCGATTCGGCTTTATCAAATATTTCCTTCGGTTCAAACGTAAACGTCTTCACCGGCCGGGCAGCGGGCAGAGCCGCCAGCTCATGCTTCTTCAATTCACTGGAATCCACGTATCCGCGTTTGTTGAAAAATCCGCGGAGCAGAAAATTGCCCTTCAGTGCCTCCAGATCGTCATGCATGGCGGAGACGCTGGCGCTTGCCTCCTTATACATCGTTCTGTCGTTTACCAGTGCGCCCGCGGTCCCTTTCCCCTGATTAATCTTGGCGGTTATTTCATCGATACTTCCGGCTGCGCTTTGCACGTGGTCCACCGCCACCTTTGCCGAATCCAAGATGCTGTCGGTTTTTACCAAAACATCGGAGATCTCAAAAGGCGGCACGCTTTTCAAAACTTCTCCACCGCTGGGTTTGCCCGCATCACGGCTCCCGAAGGAAATTTCGACAAACTTGTCGCCTAACAACCCCTCTGATTTAATCTCCGCGACAGAATCCAGCCGCACGATATTTTTGGTCTCTTCACCCAGGCTTATGACAACGGTGACCTTGCCTTTCGGATCGCGCGGCAGTTGAATATGCTGGACCGATCCTTTACGAATGCCGCCCACGCGCACATCGGCGCCCTCATTCAGGCCGCCGACATTTTGAAATTCGGCTTTCACCAGATAGCTCGATTGCCAGAGGGCTTCGTTGTTCCCGATTAGGAAAACACCGCCCGCCAGAACAGCGAGCGTGAGAATGATAAAGAGCCCTAACCGAACACTCTGTGACATGATTTCCTCTAAACCGAATCGCTCAAAAAGCGCTTTGCAAATTCGTCCGTGCTGTTCTGCAAATCCTCAAACGTGCCATCCACAACAATCTTTCCTTCCGAAAGCAAGACCAACCGGTCTGAAAAATGCTTGGCGGCATGCAGGTCATGTGTCACCACAATAGAAGTCATTCCGCGTTGTTGACGGAGGTCTACAATTAACTGGCCAATTTCGGCGGACGTAATTGGATCTAAGCCCGCGGTCGGTTCGTCGAAAAGCACGATGGAGGGATCCAATGCTAATGCCCGGGCTAATGCGGCTCTTTTTTTCATCCCGCCGGAAATCCGCGACGGCATCTTATTCAGATCTTTGTCTAACCCCACGCTCGCCAGCAACTCGCGCGCGCGGTCGCGCCGTTCAGCCCCCCTTTGCTTACCATTGCGCGGCATGTTGTTATGCAGTAGCGGAAATTGAACGTTCTCTTCAATCGTCAGCGAATCATATAATGCAGCCTGCTGAAATAGAAAACCGATATTCCTCCGGACTTCGTTGAGTTTCTCTGTTTTAAGCTTAGTGATTTCCACGCCGTTCATTTCAATAGAGCCGGCGTCCGGCTTTTCCAAACCGATCAGCAACCGTAACAACACGCTCTTGCCCGTTCCGCTACGTCCCAGGACAGACAAAATTTCGCCTCGCGCCACGGAGAAAGAAATATCGTTCAAGACCGTTTGCTCGCCAAAAGACTTGTGCAGCCGTTCCACCAATACGGGCTCCGCATTTTGGTTGTTCTCCATCGCCGGGACCTTATGAATAAATGGCGATGATCAATCTCACCAGAACAACGTCCGCCAGGATAATGAACAGGGACGAAAGGACAACGGAGCTGGTTGCCGACCGGCCAACGCCCGCCGTTCCGCCACGCGTGTTTATCCCTTGAAATGAAGACACGGCTCCAATAATCAAGCCGAAAAGAGCCGTCTTAAAAGTGGAGGGCAGAAAATCGCTGAACCGGATACCGCTAAGTGCATTATTAAAAAAGAGCTGAAGCGACGTTGGTTCGGCGAGCGTCGTTGCCACCCACCCCATGAGGATACCCGAGGCATCTGCCGCAAGAGTTAAAAGAGGCAGCGCGACGAAGCAGGCCAGGATGCGCGTGGCCGCAAGAAATTTCTCCGGGTCCACACCGGATACAGCCATGGCGTCAATCTGCTCGGTCACGCGCATCGATCCCAGCTCAGCGCCAATTCCCGCGCCCACTCGCCCGCTCACCACGAGTCCCGTGATAATGGGGCCCGTCTCTTTGACGAGAGAGTAAAAGATGACGGCGGGCAGCATGGATTTCGCCCCGAAACGCGCCAAGCTGTCCCGCGTTTGCAGCGAGAGCACGACCCCAGTGGCGCCTCCTGCCAGGATCACTAACGGCAAAGATTTTGACCCGATGCCGTCTAATTGGCGCAAAAATTCACGGGTTTCAAATGGCCATTTAAAAAGCGTGCCCGCCACCCGCCAGCAGAATTTACCAAAATCCCCAAACCATGCCAGCAATTCGATCGCTGGTTCCGTGATGGCAGTGAGCGTGTTGACCATACCGCGGGAATCAAGCCCGGCGGTTCACTTTCTTGCTGCTTTGCCGGTTATTCCTAAGCTCAAACATTAGAGTGGAAGCGGCTTCTATTTGTTTCGCCCGTTCAGTCGGCGAACACCCTTACCCGCGCGCGATGACGCTTACGAATCCCGCAAATCGCGTATTACACGCGCGGGGCTGAGTTTCGCCGGAATTGACTTCGCCTGCTGAGTGCGTTCCAGCCACTCCCGCATGCTCGGGCGTTCCGCGGTGCGCTCAAGTTCTCGCTTGATGAAATCGGAGAAACTCATCCCTTCGCGGGCAGCACGCGTTTTGAGTACGCGTTGCACCTCCTCTGGAACATCTCTGATTTGTATCATCTTGGACATGCTTAAAGCATATAAGCATGTTTGTCACCTACCCAGCAGCCTAATTCCGCGAATTAGCCTTCTTTGCGCGTTCACTTTCATTCTTCAGCATGGCCAGAACTCCCGCTATATAACCCAGCGTATGCGCCATGCCCGCATGCCACGCGGCCGAACAGGTCATCTGCGGAGTATGATCCGGAATCACCACTCCGTCGAACCCATTGCGCCACAGAATCGACAGCACGCGCGTCATATCAACATCGCCTTCATCAATAAAGGTTTCGCGGTAACTAGGTACTTTACCGGTCACGTTGCGCAAGTGCAAATAGGCAATCTTATGCTGCCTGCTGTAGCGGTCAATGGCTTCATAAATGTTGCCTTCGGTCATCTCGGCCAGCGTGCCCACGCAAAGCTCTAGCGTGTTGTTAGGGCTGGGCACCAAGTCCAGCAGCCATTGATACATGTAGGGCTGGTACACCAGGCGCGGTTGTTGCCGGACCATCGGCAATGGTGGATCGTCCGGATGCGCCGCCAAGCGGACGCCGGCCTGCTCGGCGGTCGGCAGCACCGCTTCCAAAAAGCGTGAAAGCCGGTCCCATAGTTCGTCGGGAGTAATGGTAGGAACAACACCCGGCTCGGCTTTGGGATCGTAGATCATGTTCCAAACGGAACCGTTGGGAATCGGGTCGTCCACCGGTCCTTCCATGCCGACGGTCAACGCGCCGCCGCGGCCCCACGGCCCCTTGATTCGTCCGCTGACCCCCGCGATGCTGAAGTTATAACCCAACACGGGAACGCCTGTTTCACCCATGTGACGAATCAGTGTCTTTATATTTTCAACCTGCCGTTCGCGCTTCGGACCGTCGAGCAAAATGTCATACCAGTGCGCGGGGTCCAGATTCTCAATGGCTTCCCACTTCAAGCCGGCCGCATCAATCTGAGCGCGAATTGATTTCAGCCGCTCTAGCGACCAGAGCTTGTCGGGATCGCCCGCAATTCCCCAAAGCCGGTTTTTCCCGCCCGTGGGCTGATTGCCGCGCGGATTCGAATCACCCTCATTGAAGTAATCCACCAAGTGCACCACTACATGCGTGCATCCCGCCTGTCTCGCAAAGGCGAAATAATCAGGCGTCAACATATGCCTGTACAATCCAAGGCCCAGCTTCAAAGTATGTCTCCTACGATTTACCGGCGCCTTGCCCGCGCAAAACCTTGCCCGGCAGCGCATCGGTCATCTTGCCATTTTCTATTACGGGGATTCCATTCACCAGCACAAATTCCATTCCCACGGATAACTGGTTCGGCTTCTCAAAAGTAGCAAGATCGCGAATCTTTTCGGGATCAAATATCGTAACGTCCGCCCACATACCGTTTTTCAGCACGCCGCGGTCAGCCAGCCGCATGCGTTGTGCGGGAAGCGCGCTGAACTTGCGAATCGCGTCCGGCAGGCTCAGCAGCTTTTCTTCCCTGACATATTTGCGTAGAATCCTGGGAAAAGTGCCGTAGCCGCGCGGGTGCGGATGTTCACGGCCCAGAATTCCATCCGTTGCAGTGCCTTGCGAATCGTTATCAACGGCCACCCACGGTTGCTTCAACGCCAGCGCCACGTCTTGTTCAGACATGGCGAAGACGGCGACGGACATGCCAGGGTCGTCAATCAGCAGATCAAAGATGGTGTCGATAGCGTCCTTACCGCGCGCCTGCGCGATTTGTGCAATGGTCTTGCCTTGCAGCGGCAGCAGTTTTGGATTTTGCACAACGCTGACCAGAATGGCTTCCGGACCCGGAATTTCCTGCCATTCGTTGTCCCAGCCCGTGCTGTCGTTCTGCATCTGCTGGCGGATACGCGCACGCGTCGCCGGATCTTTCAGGCGTTCCACCATCTTGGCGTCGCCGCCGTCATGCACCCAAGGCGGAACAAACGCGGAGAACGAATTGAACCACGCCGGATAAGCATACGTGTCCGCGCTGACATCGATGCCTTTAGCGCGCGCGGTTTCAATCCGGTTAACGATTTCGGGCATGTGGCCCCAGTTGCGCTTGCCCGCCGCTTTCAGATGCCAGATCTCCACCGGAATATCGGCCTCGCGCCCAATGCGGAACGCTTCGTCCAAGGCGGCGTCAATGGTGTCGCCCTCGCTGCGCATGTGCGTGGCGTAAATGCCGCCGAACTGTGTCGCCTCGCGCGCCAGCGCGATTAGTTCTTCTGTTTTGGCGTAAGGCGCCGGGGCATATTGCAATGCCGTGGAAAGCCCCACGGTTCCTTCTTGCATCGCCGCGCGCACCAATGCCTTCATGCGTTCCAACTCAGCCGCGGTCGGCGCGCGGTCCGCATCGCCCAACACCACGCGGCGTACTTGGGTCGCGCCGACATAGCTCGCCAGATTAATGCCGATCCCTTGCTTTTCAAGGCGCGCGAAGTATTGGCTGAACGTGGTCCAATCCGGCTTGATGCCGTAGTGCGCGTATCCGCCGCGATCCGCCCGCAGCAACTCCGTGGTTTGCGGCGCGATGGAACCGCCTTCGCCGGTAATCTCAGTAGTGATGCCTTGAAAAATTTTGGAGGGGAGATGCGGGTTCACCAGGATGGACAATTCGGATTGGCCCAGCATGTCAATAAACCCCGGCGCCACCACCATGCCGCGCGCGTCAATCGTCCGCTGTGTTTTCGCGCCCTCGATCCGGCCGATTTGCGCGATATGTCCGTTGACAATGCCAATATCGCCTGAGTACCATGGAGATCCTGTTCCATCCACGATCCGCCCGTTACGGATCACTAGATCGAACTGCTGAGCGGTTGCCAGCAAAGGTACCAGCGCTAGAGCGGCAATCAGCTTTTTGATCAATTCAGACTAATTATAGGAGAGAGTGCTCTAACATAGCTCGGCGCTATCCCTTGGAATTGCGGCCTCGTCCAACGCTATTATTAAGAGGAGTCTCAAGGAAACATATTGCCAAAATCAGCCTTAATCATCGGAATCACTGGCCAGGATGGCTCTTATCTAAGTGAGTTGCTTCTTTCAAAGGGCTACACTGTCCATGGAATCGTCCGCCGTAGCTCCAGCTTCAATACGGCCCGCATCGATCATATTTATCAGGATCCGCATGACGCCGGCCGCCGCTTGATTCTGCATTACGGCGATCTGACTGACTCTACCGGGCTACGCCGCGTGCTTGAAACGGCGCTTCCGGATGAAATCTATAATCTCGGCGCGCAGTCACACGTCA
>DASXGT010000149.1:0-22902 GCA_036488895.1 Bryobacteraceae bacterium
TTCCGTTACGGCTTTGCGCGATCCGCCACGACTGACACGCCGCTGGGAGCAGGTTTTCTACCCAGCTCACTCGGGCTGCCCACATCTCTTGATGCCGTGGGCGCGCAGCGAGTTTTGGAATTCCCCACTTTCACCCTTAACAACGGATCCAGCTTGGGAAATAACGGCTATGTCGATTTAATCGAGAACCCGAGCGCGCATGACGTTACCGCCAGCCTCACCAAGATTTTGAGCCACCATACGATTAAATTTGGCGGCGAGTGGCGCAAGCTGTTTATCAACTTCTCGCAGTACGGTTACCCGGACGGCCAATTCAATTTCGACTCGACCTGGACCCAGCAGATCATCAACAACGCGACACCCGGCTCGGGCAACGCTTATGCTACTTTCCTGCTGGGCCTTCCAAGCGGCGGCCAGGTGACGCATGAGCCGACAGCGGCGGATGCCAGCGCTTACGGGGCGCTTTACATTCAGGACGATTGGAAAGCCACATCAAAACTAACGATCAATGCCGGCTTGCGCTGGGACGTGGAAATTCCCCGGACCGAGCGCTACAACCGCCTGTCTTATTGGGACCCGAACGTAGCTTCTCCGATACAAGGCCAAGTAGCCGCAAATGCTTGCCTCTATTGCGGCAATTTGATGGGCCAGTTGGAGTACGTGGGCACGCCTGGGAGCCAGTACGGACGGGCACAGGGTCCCACGCAGTGGAAGGACTTCGCCCCGCGCTTCGGTTTCGCCTATAGCCCCGATACCAAGACGGTGGTTCGCGGCGGCTTCGGCATCTCTTACGCTCCTTCGGCTCTGCAAGCGGCGGGCACCACGGGCGCGCCGGGCGTGCAAGGGTTTGGCGGCACAACGGCCGTCAACGGTAGCTTTACAAACGAGCAAACTATTAACGCTACTTTGAGCAACCCGTTTCCGCAAGGGTATACTTTGCCGCAAGGCGCCGCCGGCGGCCCGGGTGCTTATTTAGGTCTGGGCATTGGCGAATCGTACTTCAGCTCCTACCGCAATCCGTATTCGATTGAGTGGAATTTCAACATTCAGCGGCAGCTTCCCGGCCAGATGACGCTTGAAGTTGGGTATATCGCGAACCGCGGCGTTTATTTGGTGGATGGCGAATTAACCCAGCCCTACTCACAGGTGAACCCGGCGTATGCGTCGCTGGGAAGTAAACTAACCACGTCAGTGGCGAATCCGTTCTACGGAATCATCACCACACCAGGATCGCCGTTGAGCCAACCGACGGTTCTCTACAATCAACTGCTGGCCCCATATCCGCAGTATTCCAGCGTCGGCAGTTTCCGCAAACCGGGCGCAAGCTCAACCTACGACGCTATTATTGTTCGCCTGGAGAAGCGCTTCTCCAATGGGCTGACGTTCCTGGCATCATTCACGGGCGGGAAAGGCATGGATAACTCGGCTGCCGCGGTTGGCTACCTTGGGGCCGTCAGCAGCACGCGCGCCGATCAATATAACCGCTCGCTGGAATGGTCGGTGTCTCCGCAAGACATATCGAAGAGCTTGGTGACCAACTTCGTTTATGAGCTTCCGATGGGCAAGAACAAAAGATTCTTAAACAACGCGCCGCGCTTCGCGAATCTGCTGGTTACTGGCTGGAGTGTGAATGGCATTCTTACATTCCAGACCGGCACGCCTGTTGTTCTGGGTCCGGCCATCAATCAGACTGGCCTCTTGACCGCCGCTCAGCGGCCCGATAACAACGGCACAAGCGCGGTTCTGAGCAATCCGACCTTGAACGAATGGTTCAATACGTCGGTCTTTTCCGAACCGGCGCCGTATACCATCGGCAATGCCGGACGCACTTTGCCGGATGTTCGGAATCCTGGCGTAGTGAATGCCGACTTATCCTTGTTCAAAAATAACTACTTTGGCAAAGAGAACAAGGAGAATCTGCAATTCCGGGTGGAGATGTTCAATTCGCTTAACCACCCGCAATTCAGCGCTCCGGACTCCAAGATCCAGGATGGTTCCGCATTCGGCACCATCACCTCGCTGGCAAACCCAGCGCGTATTATTCAATTGGCTGTGAAGTTTAACTTCTAGCTGAAAAATCTGCACTAGGGGCACGGCTTGTGCCCTTAGTGCATTTCTTCACGTGGAGGCAACATTGCGCACGGCGCTTCTCGTACTTTTGGCTAGTTCCACTCTTTTCGGAAAGACCACGGTCTTCTGGCAGGACGGATTTCCATCTGTAGAGAGTGCTCCGGTCACCCGGCAGACGCTTGAGCGAGCCCTGCCGGGTGACCAGGCCACTTTTGCAAATATTGATGCGCTACGAGATCCGGCCGCGCTGAACGGCTCAGATTTGTTGGTGCTGCCTTATGGATCAGCGTTCCCGGCGGAAGCGTGGCCGGGCATTCTGGCGTTTGTGCAGCACGGAGGGAATCTATTGGTTTTGGGCGGGCAGGCGCTGCGCGTACCCGTGACGCGCACGGACGGCAAGTTTGTGGAAGAGCCCCCGCAGGACGCGTACTCGCGTGAGCTGGGTATTCTGCACACTTATCCCGTTCCGCAACAGGACGGGAAAACTTTCGCATGGAAGCCAGGCTATACGTTTCTGCCGGCACTCCAACTTCAGTCTTCGCGATTTTTTGTTTTGGAAGGCCGTGGAATCGATGGGTTGGGCTACATGCTCAATTCCGTGGGCGATAAAGTGGCCGCACCGGTAGTGGTTTCGAACCACACACAACCGAACGCGGGAGAAATGCTGGGCGCGCGTTGGGGCTTTCTGGATTTTCAACCTCACGCCGGATATTGGGATTCGCCGGATGGCTTGTCATTGATTCGCACCGCTGCGGAGTATGCCGTAGCGGGCGCGACGTCGTTCTGGCTGGAGACGCCTTACGCTACTTTGAAGCCGAGCGAGAGTCCGCAGGTTGTCGTTCACTTGAGAGATGCGCTGAAACAGAAACGCGGTCTTTCGCAAAGCGGGGAGGTGAGCGTGCAACTGCTTTCCGGTGACCGCGTGCTGGGCACACTGCAAGCGCCGTGCAACGGACGGACGGTGGATTTGAGCTTTGATTTTCGGAAGGCCGCGTTGACGCCTGGATTTTATACGATTCGCGGCACGTATTTGCGCGACGGCAAGCCGCGCGAGTTTTATCAAAACGGTTTTTGGGTGGAAGATGAGAAGCTTCTGAAATCAGGCCCGGTGCTGGGCGTGCACGGCGATTTTCTCACCAAGGATCACGCGCCGTTTTTTCCGTTCGGCACGAATTATTTCACAACGGAAGAAAATGGCTGGGATTTTTCAGGTCCGCGCAATGCGGATGTGTGGGAGCGCGATTTCGAGGAGATGGAGAAGCACGGAGTGTCCTTCGTGCGCACGGGGGTATGGGGCGGCCTCATTAAATTTTTAGATGGAGCCGAAGGCGGCGTACCGGAGCGTTTTCTGAGGAATCTGGAAGCGTATCTGTTGAGCGCGCGCCGGCATCACATTGCAGTGAACTTTACGTTCTTCGCGTTCGATCCGCAAACCACGCTGCGGCTGGGAGGAGAAGCACCGGTCACATCGCTTGCCGGAAGCAACCCGTATTTGGATCCGGTGACGGTTCGCGCCGAGCAGAATTACATGCTCTCCATTCTGGAGCGCTTCAAGGACGTGCCGTATTTGTGCTGGGATTTGATCAATGAGCCTAGCTTTTCAAGTCCCCGGCATTTGTGGCGAGGGAATACACCCAATGAAGACGCTGCGGAATTGCGGGCGTGGCATCAATGGCTGCGCCAGAAATATACGTGGCCTGGTAAGTTGGCGTCTGCTTGGTCGGTTGCTTCCAACCAGATCGCTAGTTTTGATGCGGTTCCGCTGCCCGGTCAGAGAGATCTGAATTTTAACCTGGAGGCCGGGCATGCGGGGCAAGAACGGGCTTCGGATTACAACCTGTTTGCGCAGGATATGTTTAGCGGCTGGGTGAAGACGATGGTCGCGGTGATTCGCTCCACGGGCAGTACGCAACTAATCGACGTGGGGCAGGATGAGGGCGGAGTGACCGGCCGCGTTCTGAACCAGTTTTATGGGACGGCCGGTGTTTCCTTCACCACGAATCACACTTACCGGCAGAACCATGCGTTGTTGTGGGATTCGTTGGCGGCAAAGGTTCCGGGCATTCCCAATATCGTGGGTGAGACCGGTTATCAGCCCGTGATTCTGCCGAACGGGGATTGGCATTTCGATGAGCTAACGGGTGCGTCTCTGATTGAACGCAAATGGGCGTCTGGCTTTGCCGATGGAACGAGCGGCGCTTTATCTTGGGACTGGGCGCGCGAGATTTATTTCGGCATCAAACGCAGCGATGGTTCCAACAAGATTTGGGAAGACACCATGCGCGACATGGGCGCGTTTGTCAAGAAAACGGAGACGTACGCGACCGGGCTAATTGCACCAGAGGTGGCGATAGTTCTGCCGCAATCGCTGCAGCTTTCTGTTTTCAATCACGTCGCCGTGGAGGCGGAGCAGAATGCGATTCGCGCGCTTTATGGATATGCGCGATCACAAGCGTATGCCGTGGGCGAGGATCAGATCGCTTTGCTGGGGAATCCGAAGCTGATAATTGTTCCTTCGCCTTGGGTGCTGAATGAGGCCGCTTGGACGGCGCTTATCCAGAAGGTGAACGATGGCGCGACGCTGCTAATTTCAGGCCGCTTTGATGAAGATCCGCACTTTCATGCCACCGGTCGGCCGGACCAGATTGGCATTCCTTATCTTCCCGGACAACTCTTCACGCAAGTGAATGAAATGGAGTGGCCGGGGGGCAAGGCTGAGCTTACGTACTCCGGAGAAAAGACAAATTTTCTGGAGCGCGCGGTACTGCCGGAGGGGAAGACCTTCGTGGAGAAAACCGTGGGTAAAGGGAAAATACTCTTCGCCGCGCTGCCGCTGGAACTGAATGAAAATCTGGAAGCGATGGGCGAAATTTACAGCTATGCTTTGAAAGCAGCGGGGGTGAAGCCGGTGTATTCGACGAGCGTGAAGAATTCAGGAATGCTGATTTGCCCCACGCAGTTTCCACATGCCACGCTGTATGTGTTGACCTCCGAAACCGGTCAACGCGAGATTTCGTTTCGCGATGAGCGGAGCGGGAAGCAATTTTCAGGGCAACTGGAGCCGGGGCGCGCCGCGTTGATGCTGGCCGGTGAAGACGGTAGTTTGTTGGCTTCGTATAACTGGAAGTAACGATCTTCTCTGTCCACCAGGCGTTCTATTTGGCGAGACGCTTGCGAATTGCCTCTAACTCCCGTTTACGTTTGGGAGTGGATTTCGGATAAGCCATTTTTAATTCTTCGAGGGAATCCAGGATGATCCGGGAAACGATCAGCTGGGCGCTTGGCTTATCGTCGGCGGGGATGACATACCAGGGCGCGGTTTTGGTGCTGGTGGCGCTGAGGCAGGCTTCATACGCTTTCCGATACTGACTCCAGTATTTCCTCTCCTCTATATCGGCGAGGCCAAATTTCCAGTTCTTATCGGGTTCGTCGATGCGTTTGAGAAAACGTTTTCGTTGTTCTTCCTTGGAAATGTGCAGGAAGAATTTGACGATACAGGTACCGTTACGTTGCAGGTGCTCTTCGAAGTTTACGATGGACCGGTATCTATCGCTCCAAATCGTCTTCTTATCCAACAGTTCTTCCGGCAGGCCTTCTCCCTTGAGAATTTCGGGATGTACCCGGACGATCAACACCTCCTCATAATAGGAGCGGTTAAAGATGCCGATCCGGCCGCGCTCCGGCAGCCGCCGAACGGCGTTCCACAGAAAGTCGTGGTCCAGTTCTTCAGCGCTTGGATGTTTGAAGCTGAATACCTGGCAGCCTTGGGGATTAATACCCGACATCACATGCTTAATGGTGCTATCTTTCCCGGCGGCGTCCATCGCCTGGAAGATCAATAGCACTGAATAGCAGTTGGCCGCATACAGCAAGCTTTGCACCTCGCTCAGCTTTTGAACGTGTTCTTTGAGGAGGCTTTCATATTCTTCTTGTGAGCCGTAAACAGCCTTCACGCTGGTTGGCCATTTATGGAGATCGACCTTTTTCCCGGGCTGGACGCGGAAATTGCCTGGATCGATTTTGCTCATGGTTCAAGCGATCTGATGATCGACAGACTGAATGAGGCCGCGAATGTAGCCGTAGCTGAAGGCGAACGATTGCAGCCCGTTCGTGTCATTGTGCGCCAGTGGGACATGATCCGGCATTAGAAGATAGGGATAGTTCAATTCCCGGTAAAGCTGAATCGCTTTGACGAAATCGATGTCACCTTCATCCGGGTACACCTCGATAAAGTCGTCGCGATGACCGCGAATGTTGCGGAAGTGAACGTTGAATATTTTTTTACGCGACCCGAAGTAACGGATTACGTCGAAGATCTCGGTACCCGGGTTGTGCAGCATTTCGGAAACGGTGCCTTGGCAGAAATTCAGTCCGTGATACGGGCTTTCCTTGATGCTGATGAATTTCTTTAAACCATCAACGGTTCCGAGGACTCGCACTACGCCTTGATAACCCTCAGGCGGGACGCCTGGATCATGCGGATGGCAAGCCAGGCGGACTTTGTATTCGTTGGCGACGGGCACCACGTGATTCAGGAAGTAGGTGATGCGTTCCCAGTCCTGATCGGCGTTGACATGGCCGGCCTTGGTGAGCGGCGGGTCCGGATGAGCTTCGGCAAGCTTCCAGGTGCTGTACTGGGCGTCGCCGCGGCCTTGTGTACGGCCGGTGCGCAGAACGCCGAGAATGCTCATGTTGTATTTGATCGAAGGCAAGCCTGTTTGTGCGCAGTTCTTAATTAAGGTTTGAAATGCCTCGATGTCACGGTCGCGCTCCGGGCTATCCGCGAGCATGATGGCCGGGTGCTTTTCATGATCGATGTGGCTGGAAGCGAGAAAAGGCGGAGCGACGCATTCGATGTTGATTCCGTTCTTCGCCGCGAGATCCTTCATGCGGTTGAGTTCATCCACGGTCGCGTAGAGGCGTCCATCGGCGATCTCCGGGTAGCCGCAGATATCCTTGACCCCGTACCTGGCCAGATACTTCAAATGAGTGTCGTTGGTGGGAGCGCTCTGGCATCCGAGTCTGAGCGGCGTCCGCTTGGTGGGGGCTGCATCGGAGAGCGTCGCGCCGGCGCTGAGGCCAATGGCCGCGCCCGTTGAAGAGATGAATTGCCTTCGATCCAAAATATATCCTTCCGAGGTTCCTAAAGTATCTCAAGTGATTTTGAGATTCAATAGAGGGATTCGTTGGCCGCTATTGCCCGCGGACTTTTGTGACCAGCATGAATCCTAACCAAACACCCAGGAAACCCAAGAGAACGCTGAAGGTCACGTTCAACAGGGCCACCAACGGAGCGCCGCTTCGCATAGTGGCAAAGGTTTCCCACTCGAAGCTTGAGAAGGTTGTGTACCCGCCCAGAATGCCCGTCACGAGAAAAAGCCGCCAGTTTGGATTGATATCGGGACGGCCCACGAACACGGTCATTAAAATTCCAATGAAAAATGAGCCGGTGACGTTGATGAGGAATGTGCCCATTGGAAAGAGGCCGCCGTAAAGGCGAGTGACATAATCGCCCACCAGAAATCGCAAGGCGGCCCCGGTTCCCCCACCCAGCATGACGAGCAGTATTTTGTTCAGCATTTCTCGAATGGAAAAGGCATGATATTCTTCTCAGCTTAGCGCCGACGGGTACACTCGAATTTGGACAAGAGACAGAAATGTCTCCACGAAGAACTTTGCCACAATGACGAAAACACTGAATAAATTCAGCTCCCAAATCACGCAGCCCAAATCACAGGGCGCCTCCCAAGCCATGCTCTACGCGACGGGTCTCCGCGAAGAGGATATGAGCAAGCCGCAGGTTGGAATTGCTAGCGTCTGGTTCGAAGGGAACCCCTGCAATATGCACCTGCTGAGCCTGGCCGAAAAAGTGAAAGAGGGGGTACACGCCGCGGAACTTGTGGGCATGCGCTTCAACACCATCGGAGTCAGCGATGGGATTTCCATGGGGACTGACGGGATGAGCTATTCCTTGCAATCCCGCGACCTCATCGCGGATTCCATTGAGACCGTGATGAGCGGCCAGTGGTACGACGCCAATATCTCCATTCCCGGCTGCGATAAAAATATGCCGGGATGCCTGATTGCCATGGGACGGCTGAACCGTCCGGCGCTGATGATCTACGGCGGGACGATTCGCGCGGGACATCATGGCCAGCACCAGAAGTTAGATATTGTTTCGGCGTTTCAAAGCTACGGTCAATTTATCGGCCATCATATTGATGAGGCGGAGCGGAAGGCCATCGTTCGCCACGCGTGTCCGGGGGCGGGCGCGTGCGGCGGTATGTACACGGCCAATACCATGGCGTCAGCGATTGAGGCATTAGGAATGTCGCTTCCCTATAGTTCCTCCACACCCGCGGAAGATCCGCAAAAGCACGAGGAATGCCTGCGCGCCGGACTCGCTATTAAGAACCTGCTGGAACTGGACCTGAAGCCCCGCGACATCATGACGCGCGCGGCGTTTGAGAATGCCATGGTGGTGTTGACGGCGCTAGGGGGGTCCACCAATGCCGTACTGCATTTGATTGCGATGGCGCGTTCGGTGGGAGTGGATCTCACGATTGACGATTTCCAGCGGGTCAGCGACCGTACGCCGCTGCTTGCCGATTTCAAGCCGAGCGGCACTTACGTCATGGAAGATCTTCACGCGGTTGGCGGCGTTCCGGCAGTCTGCAAGCTTCTGCTGGAGGGTGGATTGCTTAACGGCGATTGCGTGACCGTGACGGGCAAGACGCTGCGGGAAAACGTGGAGAATTTGCCTGGCCTTCAGGCGGGGCAACCGATTGTGAGACCTCTCAGCAATCCGCTGAAGGCCACCGGCCATCTCCAAATTCTGAAGGGAAACCTGGCGCCCGAGGGCGCGGTTGCGAAAATCACCGGTAAAGAGGGATTGCGTTTTTCAGGGCCAGCGAAAGTTTTCGATTCGGAAGAGGAAATGATCCATGCGCTCGAACGAAATGAAATCGCAAAGGGCGACGTGATTGTCATTCGCTACGAAGGGCCCAAGGGCGGCCCGGGCATGCCGGAGATGCTGACGCCCACGTCCGCCATTATGGGCGCTGGGCTGGGGAAAGATGTCGCACTGCTGACCGACGGCCGTTTCTCGGGCGGCTCGCATGGCTTTATCGTGGGGCACGTGACGCCGGAAGCGCAGGAAGGCGGCCCTATCGCGCTGATTCGGACCGGGGACGTGATCACGATTGATGCCGGGAAGAATTTACTGGGCGTCGATTTATCCGTTGAAGAACTGAGCCGCCGAAGAGCTGCATGGAAGATGCCGCCCTATAAGTCGACGCGGGGCACTTTGGCCAAATACATTCGCTTGGTGAAGAACGCCGCTCTCGGCTGCGTTACGGATGAGGAGTAAAGGGTAACTCATCGTGAAAAGCATGCCCGAAGAGATCAGGATCGGACAGTTGGCGATTCGATTCCTGGTTGAAGGCGGAGCGTCTGGCGGTTCCGTGGCGATGTTCGAGTTCGATGTCCCGGCCGGAGCAAAAGTGCCGGTCGCACATAGTCACGATGGCTATGAGGAGACGATCTACGGGCTTGAAGGCGTGCTGACGTTGACCATGGACGGACGCCAGATTGATGTTGGTCCGGGCGACGTGCTGTGTATCCCTCGCGGCGTCGTCCACCGCTTCGACAACATCTACTCCGCGGACGCGAAAATGCTCGCGGTTGTCAGCCCTGGCATTCTCGGGCCGGACTATTTCCGCGAAATCGCGGCTGTCGCTAAGGCCGCAGCCGGCGGTCCACCCGATCCCGCGGCAATTGCCGAAGTGATGCGACGCCACGGCCTCACCCCGGCGCCCTGATTAATTATTGGGTCACACGCTGAGAATTTTTCTTACTAAGAAGGTAACTCCCGGTTAATCAGGGATTTACGTTTTCGTGCATCTTTTGCACCATGTTCGTCCGCCTAATGTGGCGGCTAGCCTCAGAATCGCCGACGTGCCGGTCAAGGCGCCGCGCCGGCCTTTCTCGGGTATCGAACATGAAAACACGATTTTGTCTTCTGCTTTTTGCCGTTTCTTCCTGGCTGGCGGCGCAGTCCGTCCATCTTACTGTTCCCGCCGTTGATGCGTCCGGCGCGACAGTAACCACGGGTACTGCTTACTTCACCTGGCAGCCGTTTCGTAGCACGGATGGAACCTGGGTATCAGGCTCACAGCTTACGCGCTTAATCACCAATGGCGTGTTGGATGTTACTCTTTCCGCCTCGGACAACGCGGGCTACGTATATACGGTATTGATCATGAATGGAGCAAGCAGCAGTACTTTCCACTGGAAAGTTCCCACTGCCGGCGCTTCCTCCATGGCCCAGTTGAATCAGGCGCTTTCGGCGCCG
The DNA here is from genome assembly GCA_036488895.1 of Bryobacteraceae bacterium. Lineage (GTDB taxonomy): Bacteria > Acidobacteriota > Terriglobia > Bryobacterales > Bryobacteraceae > Bog-105. Next base: position 10,424 of record DASXGT010000149.1, read on the forward strand.
TCGCTCAACGCGACTTCTATTCAGGGAAATCCATTCAAAGCCGGAACGCCGACTGCCAGCCAAACCTATGTTTGGAATGCGGCCACGAATCAATTTGAGCTCAGTACAGTGAGCGGAGGTGGCGTGGGGGCATTGGTCGCCACGAATAACCTTTCCGACTTGGCCAGCGCGTCTACGGCGCGCACGAATTTGGGCCTGGGCACGGCGGCAACACAGCCAGCCACGGCCTTTGACGCAAGCGGCGCGGCAACGGCGGCGGTATCCGGCATTCCTGTTTCCGGCTCCGGACAAACGAATCCGGCCCTTTTAAGCACTGCGGACCGGACGGCCTTTGCGGCCAAACAAGCGGCTCTCGGATTCACGCCTGAAAATTCAGCCAATAAAGGCGTGGCGAGCGGGTATGCTCCGCTCAATGCCAGCAGCCAGGTACCTTTGGCGAATCTTCCTACGATTCCGTTTTCGCAGATTTCAGGCGCGCAGGCCACGCTGGGCTACACCGCTCAAAATGCAGCTATCGCGAATGCCAACAATGCCGGCATCGGCAATTGTCCGAACGGGCAGTTTGCCACCGGCACGGCTGCGGGCGCTACGCAACCGTGCGCTACGCCGCCAACGGGAACCGGCTCTTCTACGCTTCCTCTGAACACTAATTACGCGCTTTCCACGGCGAATACGCCGGGCGGCGGAGCACCTTTTACTCTCCTATTTAATGAACATCCCTATACCTCTGGCGCAACCACGACGGTCGATACGCAAATGGGCATGGGATACAACATCTGCACATCTGGCACACAGTGCGTAAGCAGCGAGCCCGCCTGGTTCTGGGGGGTTGAGGATAAATATTTGGTCAGCGGCGCGAACTACAACGAGATGTATTGGCAGTATCAGCCGACGGCCAACGGAGCGACCCGCCCCATATTTGTGCAAGTCAATAGAGACACAAATAACATCAACGATTTCGAATTGAACAGTGATCCGGCCGTGGGCATCGGTTTCCATCGCTGGGATAACAACGGCGTTGAGTGGGCACTGATGAAAGGCAACGAGTTTTCGCTATTAGGCTACACCGGGCAGACAGCCGACACTCAGATTTTGGCGCGCGGCCAGAGTGGCTTTTTTGGTTCTTTGCTGCTTGACAATGGAACTAGCGGTTTCGCGATACAGTCTGTGTCCGACAACGCAAATATTTGGCAATTGAATATGCCAAATCTCACCAATTGGATGCAATACAACAACACCAAAACTTCCATTGGCGGTTCTGGAGACTTCCCAGGGGGAGCTACGGTGGCAATCGAGCCGCCTGCCGGCAGCGCCAACCCAGTGCTTTCCCTCAAGCAAGCGGCATCGGATACTGCTAACCTCTTAAATCTCTATAGTTCCGCGGGCACTCTTGTGGGAAATATCAGCAGCGCCGGAGCGCTGGCAGTGCCGAGTATTATGGACTCCGCTTTAACGGCGGGCCAATGCGTTCAGGCCGGAACGGGCGGCATCTTAACTACAACCGGTGCAGCTTGCGGCGCGGGCGGCGGCGGTGGCAACACCACCTCAACGTCGTTAGTGAGTGGGAATATTCCCGTCGCCAGTGGCGCCAATGCTGTCATCGATTCGGGCATTGCGGCGGCCACGAACGAGCTGCATAGCAGCGGCAATAGTCCGCTGATTCTCAACAAGACCGGCGGCACGGGTGGTATTCAGATCGGAAACGGGGCGGCCACCATTGACGCCCTCATCAATAACCATGGAAACGCTACCTTTGGAAGTGGAACTGACTTAGCCGGCACGGGCAGCGCCATCTATGCGCAAGGCGCGATCACCAGCGCCGGCCAGATCGGCTGGGCGTCAAAGGTCAAACTAAACTCTCCGGCCGACGGTCAACTTCTTTTCACGAATAACGCGAACACCGGGTTTAATTATGTATGTTTCGCTGCGTGCACGGCGGCGTTTCCCCGGATCAACGTAAATTCCAATGTCCTTGAAGTTCAGCTGGGCGATGGATCTGCTTATAGCGGAATTCGGGCCGGTAGTTTCATAGGTCCTCATCAGGCGCTTGTCGGTGTTGCGGGTGTTCCGGCGGCTGTTGGAACCGGAGCAACCACCACTACGCAACCGGGATCAACCAATGTGTCGGGGAGCATTGTTGTTTCGAATGGCGCGGGCTTGACCTCTTTCGCTATGACATTTGCCAACGCCTTTGCGTATGGGAATCGTCCGGTATGCATGTGGTCAGATGACACTGCTGCCGCCGTTGTCATAAAAACATCGAGTTACAGCACCACTACGGCGACCGCGGCGGTGGTTTCGGGGACGGTAGGAAACGGCGACACAATAACGTACATTTGCAGCGGATATTAAGACTGAGAATATAACGAGCCATCCGGCACTATCTACACAGCGCCATATTATTTATTGTGGCGCTGTGACTTAGTGGTGCATTTCATGTGACATAAGAGGCAGTGGTTGATCTTTTATGAGGAGCCGGATACTCATCTTCTTTCTTGGTATTGTTCTGCAGCGTGGTATCTGTTTTGCTCAAGAGACGTCGGCTAGCGCGGGGACATCGAATGAGACACTGTCGAGTTACATTCTCGGCCCAGCGGATCAACTCACCATCTTTGTCGCGAATCTAGCCGATTTCAATGACCGCCAGGTGCGAGTGGATACGCGGGGCGACGTGAACCTTCCGGTTGTGGGACGTATCCATGCGGGGGGGATGACGCCGGAGGGGCTACAGGCGGAGATCGAAAAGCGGTTGAAGGTAATTCTCAACGAACCGCGCGTGGTGGTAGAGATCAAAGAGTTTCGCAGTCAACCGGTTTCTGTTTTGGGGGCGGTTAACTCCCCCGGCGAACATCAGCTCGAGGGCCGCAAGACCCTGTTTGCCATTCTTTCAGCGGCGGGCGGTCTTCGTCCCGATGCCGGGAACGCCGTGAAAATCAGCCGTAATCTCAAGTGGGGGCGTATTCCTCTGTCCAATGCGCATGATGACCCAAGCGGCCAGTTCAGTATTGCTTCGGTCAGCGCTAAAAGCATTCTTGGCGCGACAGATCCCGCTGAAAATATCATCATCATGCCGGACGACGTCATCTCCGTCACAAAGGCTGACCTGGTCTATTGCGTTGGCTCGGTCCACAAGCCTGGCGGATTTGTGATGGGCCAAGCTGAATCGCTTTCCGCGTTGCAAGTGCTTTCCTTGGCGGAAGGCTTGGATCGAAACGCAGCGCCCGAGGACGCCAAAATTTTACGGGCTGTACCCGGCAGCAGCGTCCGGACGGAAGTGGCGCTGAACCTAAAGAAGCTGATGGCTGGGAAGGGGTCTGATCTTCCACTTCAGTCGGACGACATTCTGTTTATTCCTAACAGCGCGGCCCGAAGCGCTCTTCTGCGGACGTCGGAAGCGGCCATCCAAATTGCAACTGGCGTGGCGATCTACGGCCGATACTAGACATGCCAAACTACACTCCGCCGCCGGACCCTTCGAAACAAACGAACTTTGATCCAGCGTCTTCGCCCGGAATGGCGCTGGTCCGCTACACGGCTATGGGGAGCGTGGCGGCTATCAATAGGAATGACCGCAATAGCGAACCTGAAAGCGGCGGATTCTTTGAATATTGGCGCAACCTGCGCCGCCATCGGGCTACTTGGCTGGTCTTTGCGTTCGCGGGCGCGCTGGCGGGCTTTCTGGTCGCCGTGCCGCAAACTCCGGTGTACGAGGCGCATACATCGCTTGAGATTGTCGGCTTGAACGAAAATTTCATGAACCTGGCGCAGGTTAGTCCGGTCACGGAGACCAGGGCGACGCCAGAAAATTCCGACATTCAGACCGAGATCAAGATTCTGCAAAGCGAGTCCCTCAGCGACCGGGTGTTCGCGAAGTTGCGGGCGGACGGGCATTACTTTCCGGAGACGCCTACGCGCGCCTCCGCATGGCGCAAGCTGTTGCGTTTACCCGAGCCCACAACTGATGAAATTGCGTTGAAAAATCTGACCGGCATTGCCAAGAGCCTAAAAGTTCGGGCGGCCGGGCAAACACGCGTTCTGGAACTCACTGTCGATTCCGCGAATCCACGGCTCGCGGCCGACTACGCCAACACACTGACGGCGGAATTTATTGAGCAGAATTTGGAATCCCGCTGGAAGAGCACGGAAAAGACAAGCGATTGGCTGGGCCATCAATTGGATGGAATGCGGATCAAGCTGGAGCATTCCGAAGATGCGCTGCAGGCTTATGCCAGGCAATCCGGGCTGATCTTTACCGATGAAAAGACTAACGTTTCAGGCGAAAAGCTTCGACAGCTTCAGACGGAACTCTCGACGGCCACAGCCGAGCGAATTGCTAAACAGTCGCGCGCCGAGCGGGCGCAATCCAGCGCTCCTGAATCGCTGTCAGATATTTTGGACGATGCTGGCCTGCGGGAAACCCAGCTGAAGATTACGGATTTGCACAGCCAGATTGCGGATCTTCGCACTGTTTATACGCCTGAATTCACCCAAATCAAGCGCCTTCAGGCCGAATTGAATACTCGTCAACTTGCTTTCGACCGGGATCGGACTGTGGTGCTTGATCGGATTCGCAACGAATATCAGGAGGCCGCGACGCGCGAAAGATTGCTGAGCGCGGCTTATGACGCGCAAGCCAAAGAAGTTTCGGGCCAGGGCGAGCGCGCCATTCAATACAACATTCTTAAACGCGAGGCCGATAGTGACCGCCAACTGTATGACTCCATGCTGCAGCAGTTGAAACAATCCACCATTGCCGCCGCCATGCGAGCGAGCAATATTCGCGTATTGGATGCCGCCAAAATACCGAGCCATCCCTATAAGCCGGACGCTCCGCAGAGCGCCGGCCTGGGCCTGCTTGCCGGCGTGTTTCTAGGAGCGGTGTTTATTATTTCACGCGACCGCACGGACCGGACTATCCAGCAGCCCGGAGATTCCCCGTTTTTCTTGTCTTTGCCTGAGCTGGGCGCCATTCCTTCGACCAGATTCGAGGGGGGATCAGAAGGGATGCTCACGACGAAGCACAACCGCGCGCAATCGGACACCCCGAACCGGCAGCGGCGGCCCGCGCCAATTGCGGAAAGCTTTCGCTCCACATTGGTCTCTATTTTGTTTGCCACCGATCGCGTTGTTCGCCCGAAGGTGCTGGTGGTGAGCAGCGCCGGATCGGCGGAAGGTAAATCCATGATCACTTGCAATCTAGCCGTTGCCGCAGCGGAAATAGAACAGCGGGTTTTGATCATTGATGCCGATTTGCGGCGGCCACGGCAGCATGAGATTTTTTCCATGGACAATGAGCGTGGACTGAGCAGCCTTCTGCGGGATAAGACGCCCCTGAACGGCGACCCTTCGCTGGGCGGACTCATTCGGGAAAGTGAAATTCCCGGGTTGTTTGTTTTGACGAGCGGCCCGGGAACAAGCGCGGCGACGAGCCTGCTGTATGGCGCGCGCATGCATGCTCTTCTGACGTATGTGCGGGATAAATTCGACGTTGTTTTGATAGATACGCCGCCGATGCTGCAAATACCGGACGCGCGCGTGGTTGCCCGCATGGCCGACGCCGCGCTGATGGTGATTCGCGCCGGGAGAACCACGCGGGATGCCGCGTTGGCGGGCCGCCAGCGGCTCAACGAAGACAGTATCCCAGTTCTGGGAACAATCTTGAACGACTGGAATCCGAGATTGTCGCTCAACGGCTATTACGGCTATTACGATGGCTACTATCGAAATCAGTCCTCGCCATACGGGCGCGCGGACACGCTGCGGTGAGCCTCGGCCTATGGTGGTCTCTACTATCAACAGCTTGCGTGGCGGTTGGCAGCTTGTGGATTACCCCAGTGCTGGTTCGAACATTGGGCGCTGCGGAGTTCGGGATTTATTCCCTGGTCATTGTGTTCGCCTCTTATTTCGGATTGTTCGATTTTGGTCTGACTTGGGCGGCGGCGCGTTATTTCACCGAAGATCTGGCGCGCGCGGATGGCGCTGCTTTAGCGGGACGCTTCCGCACGCTACAGATATTTTTGCTTGGGATTGGAGCTCTCAGCCTGTTCGCCGGCATTTGGATCGGGCCGCCGCTGATGCATGCGGTGGGCGCTTCAGCGGACGCGCGCACCCGGCTGGCGCTGCTGATGGGAACGATTTCTTTCGCGCTGGTGCTGCAGATTCAACTTCTCGGCGCGCTGCTCCGGGCCGCTCAGCTTTTTGTTGCGTTCGGTCGCGCGCTGGCGTTGGGGAGTGCTTTACTGCCGCTTGGTTCCTACGCCGCCGTCCGTCTGGGGCTGGGGCTTAGCGGACTAATCGGCGTCAATATAGCCGTCAATCTTGTAGTGCTTCTGACTTGTTGGGTTTGCAGTCTTCCCTTACTTGGTTCGCAAGGGGCGGCAGCACGATTCCGGCTTTTCTACTTGCGTCAAATGATGAGCTTCGGCGGATGGTCCACGCTTTCGCGTGTGGTGATGATTGTGATGCTCCAGATGGACCGGCTGGCGGTCGCCCTAGTGGGGCAGACGTCAGGGCTTACTTACTACGCGGTGCCCGCAAGTCTCGCTTCGCGATTAAACATATTGGGCGGTCCCGCGGCAACCCTTTTCTTTGCGCGAGCGAGTGCCCTGCACGCTGAGAACAACGGCGAGGAGTTGATCCTGCAACATGGCAAAGCAGTCCGGCTTCTCTTATGGGCCGCAATTGCACTGTCGGTTCCGCTGATTGTGATTGGTCCGGCGTTCCTGCGGGTGTGGATAGGGCCGGAGATGGCGCGGCGGGGCGGCCCCATCTTGACCGTGCTGGCGGTTGGCTACTGTCTTAGTTCGATTGCCACGCTGCATGCCGTAACGCTGGAGGCCACCGGGCGTCCCGGCTGGACGGCGAGAAATATGCTGTTCTGGTCGGCCCCGGCGATCTTAGGAGTATTGGCAGGCGCGCCGCGATACGGATGCCTTGCCATAGGCTTTGGCGTGGCAGGCTGGCAATGCTGCGTGGCCGTAACCAATATAATTCTGTGCCGCCGGATTGGATTAGGCAAATCGACGAGAGCGTGGTGGGGGGCGTTGGGTACGGCCTTGTTATCCGCTACGCTCGGGATGCTTTTGCGCCTGCAGGTAACCACCGTTGTCACTGGACTGGCGGCAATGTGCCTAGTGGGCGCGATCGCGCTGGCTGCTGGATCTTTGACGATCTTATCTGCCGCTGATCGCTCTGTCTTATTAGCTGTATTACGGCGGCCGCTTCAGAAGCGCAGTCATTTTCGAATTCAGGCGAGATTTTTAGCGGGCTAGAGGTACTACTCTATACGCGCCAATGAATTCGCTATTTGCCGAAATACTTTCCGAACAGGCCGTAATTGGCGGCTCCGGCGAACGGTTCCGGTATCACTCGGGAGTGAGCGCCGGTCTTTGCGACGTGTTGACGCAGGAAGTAAGTGAAATGAGCCGACCCCGGGTGCTTGAAATCGGTATGGCCTATGGCACGTCTTCCGTGCACCTGGCCGATGGCATCCAAAAAGCTGGAGGCGGCGAACTAGTTTCTATCGACCCCAATCAACATACGCAATGGCATGGCATTGGGGTTGAATTGCTGGAGCAGGCGGGGCATGGGGATTTCTTTCAATTGATTGAAGCGCCGTCATGGCGGGCCCTGCCGGAGCTCGCTCGCGAAGGCGCGCTGTTTGATTTTATTTTCATCGACGGCTGGCACAGCTTTGACCACGTCTTTGTGGACTTTTTCTTTTGCGATCACCTGTTGCGGCTGGGTGGCTTACTTGCCTTTCATGACTGCGGCATGCCGGCTACTTCCAAAGTTTTGCGCTTTATGGAGGTACATAAAGCGTATACGTTGCGCCGGCGCGTTCCGTACGGATTCAATACCAAAGGTTGGGTCAAGTGGTGGATGCTGCGTCAGACGGATCATGTACGCCGCATCGCGCGTTTTCTGCTTCGGGCCGACACCGTGCTGGAACCTGCTCCTTATAAAGAAGAATGCCGGATTTATAGGAAGACGTCACACTCCCTTGTGCCATGGGATCATCACTGCTCTTTTTAATGCTGCCGGAATCGCCGTACCCGCCGCGGTGTGGCAATGCGCTGCGAGATGTCCAGCAAGTCAAGCTGCTTCAACAAATGGGTTTTATGGTTCGTTTGCTGCTGATGCAGCGGCGGAGCGATCTCAAGGAACCGGAGCTTGACTTTGTGCCTTCGGGAGTGGAAGTGGCTTATGCAAGCTCTCTGGCGGAGCGCCGCGAATCTTTGGCGCGGCTGCTTTGGCGCAAGACCGGGTATTTGTTGTGGAGCCGGAAGCATGCTTTTGCGTGGTGGACGGTGGCGGCTCGACCGGCTGAGTTCTTAGCGGCTGAAGTAGCACGCCGAAAGCCTTTTGCCGTTCTGATGCGGTCCACTTTTATCGATAGTATTGCGGCTCTTCGAGGTAGTTACGATGGGCCGGTTATTGTCGATTCCCATGATGCAGACGTGCATCTTGCGGTTGAAGCGGTGCGTTCTGTTCCGCTGTGGCGGCGGCTGGGACCGTTTGCGAACTTACGTGCGATCCGCCGCGCTTGCCAGGCGTATCTTCCGCTGGCCGATGAGATTTGGGCAGTTTCAGCGGAAGATGCCGAACGAATTCGCGCTCAAGCCGCGGTGAAACGGGTGGTGGTGGTGCCTAGTGGCGTAGATGTCCCCAATTTGGGAGAGGCTGGTGAAAGCGCTGGCGTTAGCGCGGTCATGGTGGCCAATTATGGTTATGGTCCGAATGCAAATGGCTTGCGGTGGTTGATTGAGAAAGTTTGGCCGTCTGTCTTGCAAGCTCTGCCCACGGCTTGTTTAGAACTGGTGGGCGGCAATATGCCGGCGGAGCTTGAAAAGAAGTGCCGTTCCACGCCGGGTTGCACGATTTACGGCCGCGTTGAGAATTTAGAACTATTTTATCGTCGGGCCGCGGTGGTAGTAGCTCCTCTATGGGAAGGCGGCGGCACTCGCTTAAAAATTGTGGAGGCATGGGGCCACGGAAAGGCTGTGTTGACGACAACCAAGGGTATCGAAGGGTTGTCCGCGCCGGAAAACTGCGCCGTGGTTGCCGATAGTCCCGTGCTATTTGCGCACGCATTGGTGATGCTTTTCCAGGATCCGGCCATGCGTCTAAGGCTGGGAACCAATGGGCGCAATTTCGTTCGCGATCAATTGTCGTACTCCAGCGTGCTGGAGATTATGGAGAGCCAGTCATTACTGACGGCGGTGTGTCAATGAGGGTACTGATTATTGGCGAGTTCTCAGAGGGGAGATTGGGGGCGTATTACGAACGCGCCTTTTGCCAACTGGGTATAACTGTGAAACGTTTCGACACGGAAGGAGATCCGCAAAATCGCCTCGTGAGGCGAGCGACCAGATCTCTCCGTTGGCTGCAAATGCAGAAAAAGTGCGTGGCGGCGGCGCGCGAAGGATGGGATGCTGTGATCGCCATCAAAGCGCCGTTTTTATGCGCTGAGAGCGTTCGCGCCATCCAGAAAGAATGCCCTAGAACCGTGATGATTTATCCGGACTCTCCCTGGGATGCATACACGCAGCGTAAAGATGTGCTCCCGGTTTTGTCTAACTTCCGGACAACCTTTATCTGGAGCAAAGATCTTGCGTCACGGTTGCGCGATTGCGGGGTTTGGGCGGAGTATCTTCCATTTGCCCATGACCCGATCGATTATCAGGCGCCCACTCTGAAGAGCGCTCGGGAACAGTCATTGGCCTTTGTCGGTCAAGTCTACAAAAAACGGATTGCCTGGATCCGGGCACTGGAAGGTTTGCCCATCAAGGTCAGCGGCACGGGGTGGGAACAGCGCTATTTCGGAACGCGCTCATCCATACGCGTCGCAAACACAACCCAGATGGGCCGCCAGGCATGCGACATCTATACCGCAAGTCTCGGCGCGCTGAACGTTCTCGATGAAAAGAGCCTTTCGGGACATAACATGCGCACCTTCGAAATTCCGGCGACCCGCACGCTGATGATTGGAGATCGAACCAGCGATATAGAAGACTGGTTTCCCGATACGGAAGCCTCTCTCACTGCCGCGACGCCGGGCGAATTTCGCGAGAAATGCGAATGGGCGTTGCTACACCCTGAAGCGGCGTTGCAAATTGCAAGCCGGGCGTATGCCCGTGTTCAGACCATGACATACCGCCAACGAGCGGTGCAAATTCTGACGTACTTGTTCTGACTGGAATTGGTAAATCGTGCTATTCGGACTTCTTCCTCGTCTTACGCTTTGCGCCGGTGCGGTCATGCGGTGGCATTTGGTTCGAACTTACATCCGCCGCAATCTACCCGCCGGATCGAGTTGGTCGGCGCTGGATGTAGGCTGTGGCCGGGGTGAGTACACGCTGTGGATGTCCAGGTTGCCCCAGGCCGCCGGAGTCGTAGGCGTGGACGCCATGGAAGGCGATGAAGCAGGGGCGTTTTTGCCGGCGGGGAGTCAAGCCGCTTCCAAAATCAAATTGATTAAGGGCGCGTTTTGCGCGGATACGATACGAGAACGCCGGCCGTTCCATCTCCTTCTCTGCGTGGATGTGTTGGAACACATTACGGACGATGAAACATTCCTGCAGGAACTTGCTTGCTGCGGCGCTCCCGGGGCGTGCTTGATTCTGCATGTTCCGGCTCGATCGCAATGGCACCCGGTTCCCAGTGCGAAACAGGAATTGGAGCGTCAGCTTTTGCCGGGTGTGGGGCAACATGTCCGGGAGGGGTATTCCGCTGACGAATTGAGCGCCCGGCTCGCCGGCAACGGATGGAGAGTAGAAAAAACGGAAGCTACCTTTGGCCGGATGGCGGCGCTTGTCTGTGACATCGATTATGCACTGTCCATCCGGAAGCGACGAATTTGGCATCCGGTTCGCGCGCTTTTGATTCCGGCGGCCATTGTCATTGCGTGGTACGAGTCATTCATAACGCCGCGATCCGGTAATGGTTGGCTCGTGGTATCGACATTGAATGGCGTATGAGTAAATCGTCGCTGGCGGTTGTCTATGGACAGCCCGATCGCCTCTCCACCTCTTTCCAGACAAGGTGTCTGGCTGGAGCGCTAGCGACCCGCTTCGACGTGCGGCATCACTCCATATCGCCGGCGGAGACGCCGTTGTTGCAGAAGATTGCACGGCTGGAGAAAAACGCTTTTCAATTGCGGTTCAAGCCACCGGCGGCTGACTATGTTCTGTACTGCAACGACGGGTTTTTCGATCTGCGCGCGGCGCGAGGCAGGAAGCTACTGTACTGGTATGACGCGCCGGCCGATTGGGCAAATGCTCCTCCCAAGCGCTGGCAAATGGTCGATCGCATTCGATATACGAATGTGGTGACGGCGGATTTTGTCTTTGCCGTGAGTCAGGCGCAAGTCGATATGGCCCATAAATTAAGGCCAGATGCGCGGGACACCGTCGTTTATCTGCCGGTGGGAGTGAATTGCGATGAATTCGCCCCTCAAAAGGCGAACGCCGGGATGGCGAAGCGTGCCTATCACGTTCCTGACGACAAGGTCATCGTCGGTTACTTGGGGCGGCTTGGGATTACGGGCGAACGGTATGCCGGTCAAGCGTTGCTTGAGGCCGCGTCGACGATAGCGGCCAACGTGGACGCACATTTTTTGATCGTCGGGGATGGTCCTGCCCTGAATGTATTCCGGCGCGATGCCCGCTCGTTAGGACTTCAGGAGCGGTTCACTTTTACCGGTTTTGTACCGCAGGACATACTGCCGAGCTGCATTGCGGCGATGGATGTTTGTGTGGACACGCTAGAGCCCGGTTTTCACTCGCACGCGCGATCCGAAACAAAGCTGAAACAGTATATGGCCATGGGCCGCGCTTGCGTGGCAACGGATATGGGAGAGAATCGAGTCGATTTGGCGGATGGCGCGTGTGGCGTCTTGTGCAAGCCCGGTCCGGAAGCACTGTCCGACGCGGTGGTCAAGCTGTGCCACGACGCAGCTAGGCGGGAACGGCTTGGACAATCGGCTAGGGAACGCGCTGAACGCTTTTATGATTGGCGGCGGCTGGCGGCCCAGTTCACTGCGGCGCTTGAGCGAGGCACAGCATGAACCACCAGCGCAGGCATGGCTTGCCGCGCGATCGCGACCTATTCCTATTAGCGGCTTCCTTGTTGATTGCGGGGTTTGCAGTGGCGGGCGGACATGACGCCGGTCCGCCCGGTCGCTTATTTTCTGTATGGATTGCCGTAAGCACCGCCGCTCTGCTGTTTGCGCCTTTGGCGGGTAGATACAGTAACCGGAAATTTCCAGATCCGCTTTGGATCATTGCCGCGTTACACCTTATTTACTTTGTACTGAGAGCCGCAGGACTTCAGTACGCCAATAACTACACTCATTTCGCCTTGGAGTCCGAACAAGCATTTAGGGCAAATGGGGAAACGGTGCTTCGCCTGGTGGCATTGGCCGGTTGCGCCATCTATTGGGGAACCTTAATTCCGCAACCCCGGCGTTTGCTTTCCTC
>DASXGT010000174.1:0-39670 GCA_036488895.1 Bryobacteraceae bacterium
CGTAAATATCGGGACGATCGGGCATATCGATCACGGGAAGACGACGTTGACGGCGGCCATCACGAAGACGCTGTCGAAGCATAATCCGAAGAACAAGTTCCGGAGCTTCGATTCGATCGACAACGCGCCGGAAGAAAAAGCGCGCGGAATCACGATCGCGGTGGCGCACGTGGAGTATGAGACGGCGAACCGTCACTATGCGCACGTGGATTGCCCAGGACACGCCGATTACATCAAGAACATGATCACGGGCGCGGCGCAGATGGACGGCGCGATTCTGGTGGTGGCGGCAACCGACGGTCCGATGCCGCAAACGCGCGAGCACATTCTCTTAGCGCGGCAAGTAGGCGTGCCGTACATCGTGGTGGCCTTGAACAAGGTCGACATGGTGGACGATCCGGAGTTGCTCGAGCTGGTCGAGTTGGAAGTGCGCGAGTTGCTCTCGAGCTATCAGTTTCCAGGCGACGACCTGCCGGTAGTGCAGGTGAGCGCGTTGGGCGCGTTGAACGGCGAGCCGAAGTGGGAAGCCTCGGTGGATACGCTGATGGCGAAAGTGGATGAGTACATTCCCATCCCGGAGCGCGCCGTCGATAAGCCGTTCCTGATGCCGATCGAAGATATTTTCTCGATCCAAGGTCGCGGAACAGTGGTGACGGGGCGCATCGAAAAAGGTATTTGCAAAGTCGGCGAGGAAATGGAAATCGTCGGATTCCAGGATACGCGCAAGACAGTGGTGACGGGCGTTGAAATGTTCAAGAAGTTGTTGGACGAAGGGCGCGCGGGAGACAACTGCGGCTTACTGCTGAGAGGCATTGAAAAGAACGACGTGGAGCGCGGGCAGGTAATCGCGAAGCCCGGGACTATCAAGCCGTTCAAGCGCTTCAAAGGCGAAGTGTACGTGTTGTCGAAAGAAGAGGGCGGGCGTCATACGCCGTTCTTCAACGGTTACAGGCCGCAGTTCTACTTCCGGACGACGGACGTAACGGGTGTGGCGAAGCTGCCGGAAGGCATGGAAATGGTGATGCCCGGTGACAACGTGTCGATGGAAATCGAGTTGATCACGCCGGTGGCCATGGACAAGGGCTTGCGCTTTGCTATCCGCGAAGGCGGACGCACGGTTGGCGCCGGCACCGTGACTGAGATTCTGCCGTCGTAACCGCCGTCACTAAGAGAGAAATTTAAAAAAGGAAAATATGCCACGCGAAATTATTCAATTCCAATGCGGCGAGTGCAAAAATCGCAATTACAGCAAAACCAAGAATAAGCGGACCACCACGGAGCGTCTTGAAATGAAAAAGTTCTGCCCGTTCTGCCGCAAACATCAACCGCATCGCGAGACCAAGTAAGACTAAGTAAAGGATTGGCGCTTTTCGCTAAGTCGTTTTTGTTAGGCTTGAGGAGAGAACTTCACAGTTAGGGGCATAGGCTAACGGTAAACCAGCGGTCTCCAAAACCGCCTTTGGGGGTTCGAATCCCTCTGCCCCTGCCACTCAATCCCACACCCGGATCAGTTTTTTATGGAAACCACGCAAGCCGTCAGCTGGCCGCAGAGAACAAAATCGTATATAGAAGAAGTCCGGGCCGAAATGCGCCGCGTCACTTGGCCGAACTGGCCCGATGTGCGCGCCACTACCGGTGTGGTGATTGCGGCCGTCTTCCTATTTGCTGCTTACTTCGCGGTTGTCGATGCGTTAGTGAATTCCGGCATAAATAAAATCATTCACGCCTTCACTCATTAACCTTGGTGTAAGCCGCGGGGCCTTATCTAGAGAATTGGACATACGCAACGAATGCAAGACGACAACGACGAACAAGTAGCAGCGCATACGCCCGAGCACGAACTTCCTTCTGAATCGGCCGATGACGCCGATCCGCTGGAAGAGGAGGAAGGCCTTCCCCCCGCTGACGTCCATCCTGCCTTCGAGCCGCCGCCGCCGGAGGCCGTCAGTGCCACGCCGTCCGGAGACGACACCAGCTACAACAAGCATTGGTACATCATCCATGCGTATTCCGGTTTTGAAAACAAGGTCGCCGAATCGCTGCGCACCCGTTCAGAAGCCTTTGGATTTGCCGGCAGGCTTGGTCAAATCCTCATTCCTACCGAAGAGGTAGTGGAACTCCGCAACGGCAAAAAGGTGACTAGCAAGCGCCTGCTTTATCCGGGCTATGTGCTGGTCGAAATGGAAATGGACGATGAGCTGTGGCATGCCGTGAAATCCACGCCGCGCGTGACCGGCTTCGTGGGCGGCGGCACCAAGCCCGTGCCCCTCACTGCGGATGAAGTGAACTCGGTCCTATACCGCCAGGCCTCCAGCGCCGAGCGTCCGCGTCCCAAGATGACCTTCGAGAAAAGCGAAACCGTCAAGATCGTCGACGGGCCGTTCACCAACTTCTCCGGCAAAATCGACGAAGTCAATGGCGACCGCAACACTTTGCGCGTCATGGTCACAATCTTTGGCCGCTCCACCCCGGTTGAGCTGGACTTCTTGCAAGTAGAAAAAATTTAAGGAACCTCGGCCGCGGTCGGCGGCCATTGAATAAGGAATAAGAAAATGGCAAAGAAAGCTACCGCTCAAGTTAAGTTGCAGATCCCTGCCGGCAAAGCCACCCCGGCGCCGCCCGTCGGCACCGCCCTCGGTCCGCAGGGCGTCAACATTATGGAATTCTGCAAGGCCTTCAACGCGAAGACCTCCGCGAAAGACCAGGAAGGTTTGATCATTCCTGTCGTCATCACCATTTATTCAGATCGCTCTTTCACCTTCATCACCAAGACGCCGCCCGTGGCTATCTTGGTCAAGCGTGCCGTCAGCATCGCTAAAGGATCCGCCGAGCCCAACAAATCCAAAGTCGGTCAAATCACCAAGCAGCAGGTGGAAGAGATCGCCAAGCTGAAAATGCCCGACCTGAACTGCTTCACTGTCGATGCCGCCGTCGCCCAGGTAGTGGGCGCCTGCCGCAGCATGGGCGTAGACGTAGTCTAGAAACTTACATTTTCTTGACCCTTTGTAGGGCCTTTCCCTTATTGTTCGTCTTGCTAGGATGCGATATCCTGACGTTGTAGCCAGCACAGTGTCTGTTTGGTGAAGCCAATCGGTTCATCCTGAGTAGCTGGCATTTCCTGTCAAAGTCGACATTTTTAATTTGGTTGGAGTAGTGTCTCCAGCCGTCCACCGGTGCTTCGTTCGCGCCTTCCCTAAAAACTTTTCTAGAGGAGATACAAATGAAGCGTACACTTTTTCAAGCATTGACTTTAACGGCTGTTTTGGCTGGTTCCGGAGCATTTTCTTCGTTGGCTGCCAGCGAAAAACTCACGGTGGATGTCCCGTTTTCCTTCGTAGTGGGCAGCAAGGAATTTGCCGCGGGCCATTACCGGGTCGAGCAAAACAATGACGGCACCATCTTCGTGCAGGGTGGAGGCCAAGGAGCCGCTGTTCTGAGCATCCCCGCTGAGTTGGAACATAGCGGTCCTGCCACAAGCCTGCGTTTTACCGCCAACCAGAGCCGTGAGTATCTTACGGGCGTCCAGATGGAAGGTGAAACCAACCGGGCCATCCCGGTGAAGGCGTTCACTGACCACAAAGTGACTGTTTCTTCCCGCTAAGCTATTAGAATAAAAGCAGTACCAGAGCCGGCTTCATCCGCCGGTTCTGGTACTGCTCCAATCCTTTGCATTACAAAGAACTTGCCTTCTAGTTGTACCCCTGCCTATACTGAGAACGCGTATATGGCATTCGCGCAAAGAGCCCGTCCTTTTAACGAACCGGTCCCGATTGACCGCCGTGCCGCCGATAATTTGCGCTTTATCCGTGACACCATGGAGCGCGCTGCTTCTTTCACGGCCGTGCCAGGGTGGGGCGGGGTAGCCATCGGCATTTCGGCGCTGGTGGCTGGTTTATTGGCGCATCGGCAAACAGACATGCACGCGCAAGTGTTCATCTGGCTGGCCGAAGGCGGCTTGGCGCTATTCATTGCCACGCTGGCCGTACGAATGAAATCGAAGCGTTTGGCAACATCGTTACAATCCCGTCCGGCGCGCCGCGCGTTGTTGAGTTTTATGCCGCCTTTGGTCGCGGGCGCAGTACTGACCACGGTGCTGTATCGAATAGACGCTCTCGACGTGCTTCCCGGCTTGTGGATGCTCCTCTACGGCGCCGCCGTCGTTACGGGTGGAGCTTTTTCTGTGCGCATCGTTCCGTTCATGGGCCTCTGTTTCATGGCGGTCGGCTTGATGTCTTTGTTCGCTCCGCCCGCCTGGGACAATGCGTTGCTCATGGCCGGCTTCGGCGGATTGCACATCGTGTTTGGCGCGGTAATCGCAAGGAGGCATGGTGGCTAGAACAGCAATGGCCCGTTCCGCCGAGGTCGCTTCCGCCAACACGCAGCGCCCGGCCAAGACTTTCAAACCCGGAAGCGAACAGCAAACTCTGGAAAGCGCTCTTCCCAACCTGGATCGCATCATTCATGAGCGCATGCGCCTCGGCATTGTCAGCGGCCTGGCCGTAAACGAGTCGCTCACGTTCAATGAGCTCAAAAAGCTGCTGCAGACGACCGACGGCAATTTAAGCGTGCATGCCCGCCGCCTTGAAGAAGCTCATTATGTGGAGTGCACCAAGAGCTTCGAAGGCCGCATGCCCAAAACCGAATATCGCCTTACCAACGCCGGACGCAAGGCTTTCGAACGTTATCTCGAGCACATGGAAGCGCTGATTCAAGCCATGCGCGAACATGAAGGGTAATGCAACGTCGAGAACTTCTAACTGCCCTGGCTGCGTCAGCATTGATCGGCTCTAAAGGCCAAGCTGCCACCGTGCCCAACACCTTTCTTGAATTGAAAACCTGGCGCCTGCACAACAGCGCCGAAAAACAAGCCGCTCGTTTGGCTGATTATCTTGAGCACGGTCTTACGCCTGCCGTTGCGCGCGGCGGAGCCAAGCTCATCGGTGCTTTTTCGAACGTCATTGGCCAGGATGGCCCGTATTACGTCACGCTGGTGCAGTATCCATCGCTGGCTGTAATGCAAGATGTTGTAACCAAGCTGGCTACTGACGAAGCACATCTGCAGGCACTCGCAAAGCTGAGCGCTGATCCTGGCGCTCCGTTTATGCGCGTCGAAAGCAGCCTGCTGCGCAGCTTTGACGGCTTGCCGGTTCCGGTTGTGCCTGATCCGTCTGAGAAACGCCCGGCGCGCATCTTCGAGCTGCGAACCTACGAATCGCCGTCATTCCCGGCCCTCGCGCGCAAGGTCGGCATGTTCAACCACGGTGAGATGCAGATCTTTCAGCGCCTGGGCTTGCGGCCGGTATTTTTCGGCGAGACCATCGTTGGCCCCAAGCAGCCGAACCTGAACTACATGCTCTCGTACGACAACATGACCGCGCACGACAAGCTATGGGCGGATTTTTCGGCTGATCCCGCGTGGAAGAAGTTGCGCGTAACGCCTGGCCTCACTGACCCGGAGATTGTCACCAATATCTCCAACGTCATCCTGCGGCCGCTTGCCTTTTCAGCCATCCGTTAAGACCATCCACTAAGAATGGACCGGCTGCTCTTCGGTGGTGTTCGCGGCGACGAAATGATCCATTGCCTTGAACACCTCTTGCGGATCGGAACTGGCGCCGGTCCTTTGCGTGAACAGCAAGACCGAGACGGGCACTAAGGCGTTCCGGCCGTCCGCATCAATATTCTTCTCTAGCTGCGCGCCCGCGATGCGTGTTAACTTCCGGCTTACTTCTTCAAAGGTCGGCTGAATGTCCACTACCGCCGCCAGCGCCGGCCCTCTCCAGCGAAACAGGACAGAGTTAGGCGGAAGCGATTTACCGACATGCTGTGCCACCAGGAACAGAACCTCGTCTCCCATCGTTCTTCCAAATCGCCGGTTGACCATCATCAGCTTGCTGACTACGAACAACGCCGCCGCGCATGGTTTCCCTCCGGCAATGCGTTCGCTAATCAACTTCTCGGCCGCCGCATGATTTTCAAGGCAGGTCACCGGATCTACCGCAATGACGCCTGGATTGAATCCGCCTTCCGGTGAGAACAACGATTCGATTTTCTGCTGCATGGCGTCCATCCGCGCGTCGGATTCGCTGCGCAGCCGGACGCTTTCCTCCCGGATCATTGTCAGGCAGTCCTGCAATCTAACGCGCAACAGGCGGACATCCTCTATGGCCGAAGCGTGTTCTATCTTTCGCTCAATGACACCCAGTTGCTGGACAGATTCACCGCGCGAGTGCGTCAGCGCCGCAATCGTCTCCGTCGTGTTCCTGAGCGCTGCTTTCAGCTCGATATTCTGTGCGCCCGCGAACCGCGTGGTGCGCCGCGTGTATTCTTCGAGCGACCGCAGCGTCCCCGCTACCGCCAGCAGAATATCTTCCGAGCTGGCATGTTCATTCACCTGCTCGGCCAGCCGCTGGGTTTCCTCGCGGTACGCCAGCAAATCGTCGAGGTCCCCCTCTACTACGTGGGTCGAGAGGCCTTGCAGCAGCATGCGCAGAAATCGCACGAAATCCGCGGTCGCCGGCTTGCCCGGTTTGAGAAAGGATTTAAACGAAACGAGATCCATCGCTATTGTCAATGAGATAGTTCGAGCACAAGCTCAAACTTCTCAGGTAGATTAGCGGGTATCTTTCCAATACAGCTGCGGATCGGAGCGCCGGACGTAATTGGCATCCAGTGTGAGTGGAGTTTCCCACTTCGCCGGACCGTCTCGTTCAGCACAGTAAGCCACCGCACTAGCCAGGTCGCGGCAACCGCCCTCCTGCGACAGGATCTCGTATTCCGGGTGTTCCGCCGCCTTCTCCAGCCAAGCCGCCCGCGGCAAGACCACTTCATCGCTGACTATCCGCAGGTCTGCGTCATAGACCGCCGTGTAAACGTCGCCGCGCCGTGCATCGATCACGGCCGCGCGCAAAGGCCCATGCCCGAACCAACTCAGCGCCCGCAGGTTTGAAATGCCCGCTACCGGCTTTCCGGCAGCCTCAGCCAAGCCTTTCACGACTGTTAGCCCTACTCGCACCCCTGTAAACGAGCCCGGGCCGCTAGCTGCGGCAAAGCAATCGATATCCGCGAACTCTACTTGTGCCAGGCGCAGCACTTCTTCAATTGCCGGGAAGATCAAGCTGGCCGAGTCCTGCGCCGAATGTAAAGCAAGTTCAGAGAGCGTTTGGCCGTCTTTGCGAACTGCCAGGCTGCCTAAATCCGAGGTGGTGTCCAACGCCAGAATCGTCACGGCCGAAGTTGGTATACCTTATCCACTTCGTAGGCCTTACCGTTGGCGTTCATGGCATACACCCGCAACGTAAGCGCAGTCCCGGAGGCAGTGATCAGGCTCTTGGGAATGGTGAACGTCCCACTGGAGCCGAATCCTAGCACGCGCGCGCCGTCAACGCCGGGTACAACGTCGCCCCACCAGACATACTGCATGCTGCGGCTGGCCCGGTTCGCGCGTGTAACCTTTACTTCGAACCGTACCGGAATATTCGGGTTGAGCTTATCGCCATCCGGAGAAACGATGGTAAAAGGCGCTTTCGCCGCATCGGTTTCCACTTCCTGCACCGGCGGGTCCTGCGATTCGAAATAGTAGTAGCGCGCCATGGACGCCTTTTCCCCATCGCGCGGCGCCTGCAAGATCCAATCGCGCTCGTTGTCCGGAGTGGTCCGGCTGAACGTCTCCCCGCGGTAATCCTTCATCGGAAGCTCCTCGCCGGTCGCCGGGTTGATCCACAACGGATTGTATTTGTGCCTGGGTAGTTGCATTTCGACGATGCCGGGCTTTTCCGCGTAAGCCAGATACTCCACTTCATTCAGGCCCACCGCGCGCGCGCCGGATACATCAAAAAAAGGTTCCAGCTCCCAATACCGCGTGCCCGCTATGACGTTCAGCCAAGCTTTCACGGCTTTGGCGTTTGCCTCATTTTGCAAGCTCTGATAGGAAATACTGGGGTATTCACCGTTAGTGGTCGCATTCCACAGTTCGTGCCGGAACGCAGCCGGCACGGTCGTTTCTATCACGTGAATCTCGGGCTGCTCATTAAATTGATGGTCAATCGCTCCCATTTCAGGATGCGGCGAAGCTTCTATCAGAAAGCTCATCCAGCCATCGCCCACCAGCGGTGAAGAGGTCACGCTAGCGTCGGTAGAACGCGGATGCTGAAAGCTGTCGTACTTCTTGAGCAGCAGACCTAGTTCTTTTAGCACCGCACGGCTTCCGGGCACGTTTTCAAAATGTTCTATACCTTGCCAGGTAACGTTCAGTCCGCCATAACGCGCCACCAAATGCCGCACCAGTGGATCGAATTGCTCGCGTTGGTTCAGAATGCCCGATTGTAGGAACGAATCGTCCGCCAGGATGAGATCCACGGTAAACCCACGGCTTGCAGCGGCCAAAATCCGGTCGTCTAAAGTGCTGAAGTAAGCGTTGTTCGGTTGGAAATCAGGGGTGAGCGGCTTGTTCGCCAAGCGCGCGGTCAGCAGCGTGCCGCGGATGTGTGTGAAGCCATCTTTCTTGCGCGCATCCAGCCAGCTTTCGAGCGTGCCTTGATCCAAATCGAGAAATGGCACGCCCACGCCCAGCCACAAATGCGGCTTCTTGTTGACCGAGCGCCAGTGCCGTAGGTTGGCTACATTGACTAGACCGGCTTCATTCGACTCGGTGACGTTAAAAGTTCCTTCCTGATCGCCCAAGCCTGGCAGGGAACTCACTACTTTGAAGTGCCAAGCGCCCGCTTCCGTCGGCGTGAATCGAACCCGCAAGGCATTGCCGCCATCCCAGAATTCATGCATCAGATAGGTGCTGCCCCGGGGTGAACGGAATTCCACGTTCAACAATTCCTCTTTGTAAGGCGACGCGGCATTGTTCGAGCCGCTGGGCTTCCAATTGAAAGTGAGTTCGCACGGGAGGCCGAAGCTTGCGCCTTGTGAACAGAGCGGCAACGTAGCGGCATTCGCTGACAAAGACAGAACGAGAAGGGCCAAACCATAGAGGCCCGGACGAGGCATATATTGTTGAGCATATCGCGTGTGCCTGTCATAGCCTTAACCATCGGCACTCTCTGGGCTTTGCTGCCAAAATGCCAGCGGAACTTGTAACCGCTCTTAAACGTCTTTACAATCAGGAGATACTTATCCGGGTCTGAGCTAAATCGACTGGGTTGTCGATAAGAAACAGTGAGGCTGCTTATGGACATCGTTGGGGATCGGAAATTTGTCGAAGTTCCCGGTGGCAAAATGCACGAGTTGCCGCCGCTCCTGGTGAAAACAGTACCTGAAGTCAAACGGCTCGACAAGATGATGGATGTCGCGTCACAGATTATAGACCAGGAAGATATGGTCCAAACCGTTGCCGCGGACGCGATTGCGCCCGAAGAGCTGGTGGAGCGGCGCAAGATGGATCTGGCGTTGAATCTGGTGGACCAATACCTGGGCTTGCTAAGCCATTGGCATTGGGGCGACGCGGTCGTCGAGTGGATTCGCCAGTGTGAGATTACATTCGGCTCGCGCCTGGAGCTGCGTAATCTTTTACGAAACGACGTATGGCCGCACGCCGGACGCAGCAGCTTTGTGACACTGCTCGAAGACAAGGCGATTAAGACGCGCGGCGTAACGCTTGAAAAAGCCGTCGGCCTGCGGCTCGCTTTCCGCCAGATGCCGCCCATCCGCTGCTGTTCCGATCAATTTTTGTTCTATTTGAACAATTCAGTGGCCCAGAGCGCCTACACGACATGGCTCGCCATGACGCCGAATCCGATTGCATCGCTGCCTCCTGAACGCTTTCAGTTTGACGTGGTGAACATGTCAATTGACGTACATTAGTTTGGGAGTATGCCATCGGCAACGCGGGTTTCGCTAGCGGAGTATAAAAATACGGATTATGAGCCAGACTGCGATTACGTAGATGGTGTTTTGGAAGAGCGTTACGTCGGCAAGAAGCGGCATAGCAAGACGCAAATCCGTCTAGCGCAATGGCTGGCGTCCCGAGAAGCCGATCACCATCACGTAGTGCTGATCTCGCAGCGAGTGCAAGTCTCTCCCACCCGCGTGCGTGTTCCCGACATCTGCCTCGTCGTCCCGGACGATCATGATGAGATCGCGCAGACGCCGCCGGTAGTCTGGATTGAAATCCTTTCTCCTGAAGATTCCTGGAGCCGCGTGCAAACCAAGCTGCAGGACTGCCAGAGCTTCGGAGTCCGGAATGTTTGGATCATTGACCCGTACGCGAATCAAGCGTGGGTCGCCACGCTTGATTCCGCCGCCGCGCCGGCCACCAATGGCCGGCTGCGCTGTGCCGAGTTGCGCCTGGATGTGCCGCTGGCGGAAATTCTACCGAAAGCGCCTAAGGTTTAACGCTCACTTGTTTGACCACCGCGTTATCGTTTTCATCGAACACGCGTACCGCCACCAGGTCGCCGTCCTTGGCCGCTATCGTGTAACTCAACATCTGCGAATCGGTCACGAAGTTATCCGGCGTCAGCAGAATCCAATCGCCGCCGTTGACGGAATATTCCGCTTTATCAATCCAGCTCAGCGCATCTTTAGCTGTGAACTTTACACCGTTGCCGGAAACTGACAAGTTCTGAATCTCGGGCGGCGTGTTGTCAACGACAAAGCTTTCGCTCTCCATCGACGACGTCAGCGTCTCCGCTGGTGTATTGGCGGGGGCATCGCTCGCCGTGACGCGAACCACGTACTTTCCATCGGGAAAGGCCGTGCTATCGAAGGCAAAATGGCGGTCTTGCAATTTGTCTTTTAACAAGCGCCACACGCTTTCATCCTTGCCGCGGATCTCTACCTTATAGATGAGCGGATCACTATTGACATCACTGGCATTCCAGCGTGCCGTGACAAATCCTTTGCTGTATTGGAGCGTCGATCCGGTGCTCGCTTCGAGCGCCGAAGTTGCCGGATTCGATCTTTTTTGTCCGACTGCCGGCAGAGTCAAGCTGGAAGGCGAGCCCGAAGACTGAACGGACCGCTCCAGCGACTGGTTGCTCGGCGCCTGCCGGTAGTTGAATGGCGCCATCTCAATCTGGAGTACTTTGGGCGCGGCATTCTTGGGCAGGTAGGCAATATCCACAACACTTAAGTCAGGCGATTCGCCCGATGGAGATTGGGTCAGTGTAACCCGGTATTGCAGGAACCGCGCGGCAGGAGATTGCACAGCGCCGCCCAATTCCGACACGTTTACCGGGGCCCATGGGCTCCAATTGTTTTCCGGATGATTCAGGTTGCCGCTGCGTGTTTCGAAGCTGATCTTGCCGCCATGCGGGATTGAGGTCAAATGCACCTTTCCCCAAAGGGCGAATGCACTCGCATCCAGCACCTCGCTGATCAGATTGCCACTATGCTGCGTCGCCGCGCCGATGGAATACAGATTGCCGACATTACCCGTGGCGGCGTAAACCAAGCCGTTCTTGCCTTGTAAAAAGGCCGTGACTTGCGTCGGCGGCGCATTCAACAGCTCGGTGAAGAGCTGATCTGAATCCACTCGATAAATAATCCCTTTGTTGCCTGTACCCAGCAACGGCTTTCCCGACGCATCGAATGCCAGGGCATAGACCACGTCGGTGGCTGAATTCCAAATGCGTTCGGCGAACCCGTCGTTCTGTATCCGGTAAACTTCCGAACCACCGGTGACTCCCGCGCTCAACGAGCCAATGGCAGGCGGCAGCGCGGGTGGAGTAGCGCCCGTGCGCGGCATGCCAGAGCCCGTTGCCGGCGGCGGATTCGATGGCAACACCGGGGCAGGGCCTGAAACAGTCGCCGGTTTGTTACCCACGGCCGAGGCATATACCACTCCGTTACGCTCGGCAACCGCGGTTACTTCGCGCCGGTTGGCCTGGTACAGAACAAAGCCCTTGCCTTGCGGACTAATTCGTAGAATCAACCCGCCCGGCTCGGTGCCCACAATCAGATTGCCCGCTTCATCCAGCACCATGGAGCGCGCGTGCGTCTCCTGGGTATCGAAGAACTGCGTCCCTTTTCCATCGGGCGTTACCTTGTAGATAATGCCGGCATCGCCCGTGGCCACGAAGAGATTGCCGGACTTGTCGAACGCCATGGACCAGATGTATTTGCACTTGGCATCGAAAAAGAGCTGAGGCTTGCCATTTTCAATACGGTAGATCTTTGCATCGGGCAACACCGCCGCATAGACGCGATCTTGAGCGTCCACTGCCAGCGCGTGTACTTCGAGTCCGGAAATCTCGGCGAACGGCTTGGCTTTCGCGCCAGGCGCAAGCGCATATACCTTCGTGGATG
The DNA here is from genome assembly GCA_036488895.1 of Bryobacteraceae bacterium. GTDB lineage: Bacteria > Acidobacteriota > Terriglobia > Bryobacterales > Bryobacteraceae > Bog-105. Next base: position 12,256 of record DASXGT010000174.1, read on the forward strand.
CTCCGGTCGGCGCGCCACCTGCATAATAGAGCGTGCCTTTCGAATCTTGCGCCACGGCCCAAAGGTATGGCTCATTTGTACTATCCAGTTCTTTGAACTCGGGCGCCAGCGTGATGTGCCCGTCGCTCCGGATAGAGAGGTTCTTGGGTGTGCCGCGCGCGAAATCGGATTGATCGGATTGTTCCCAAACGTGAGTATCGACCGCGAAACACAGCGTTGGCGCCACAAGCAGAATTAGCACAGCGGCCCGGCGCAGGCCCGAATAATTGATCATGTTTTGGCTTTAGATATTTAATTCACGTAGATCTTCAGCGAGTAGTTGCCCGTGATTACCGTGTCGAACGGAACCGATGTTTGTTCGTGCGCGCTTTCCGGCGCGCTGACAAATTGATGATTGGTCGCCCGTCCGCTTTGCATTACATTCAACACGGAAGCAGGCAGGCTCGGCAGCACCTTTTCATCGGAATACACGGTGGGCCTCGATTGGATCAGCGATACATACAGGCGGTTGTTGCTGCGTTCTTCGTTCAGCAAGGCGACGGTTTGCGGAAGATCTTCAATGCGGTTCAAGGAGCTCGCTATATTTTGAAAACGGCTCAGCGTGTCGGCATCGCTGAATAAAATCTCATGTTGGCCGCGCGTCAGGCCGGCGGGAATCTTCACTTGAATGGTGCGCTCGATCCGGTCGCCGCTATACGGCCGCAGGAAAACTTTCACGGGTACTTCGGTGCCGGGCGTCACCTTGTTGTCGGCAATCCACGCCGATTCCACCTGCGCGATGCGGCGCTGCGGCAGCAAATCCACCGTCACGTTCACCGCATCCAGTTTGGGCAGCTTATCTGAATTGACGAATAAACGGTTGAACTTGTCACCCCACCAGCCCGCCAGGATCATCGGGGTGGGAATTTGCGATTCGGCTGGGGCTTGCATGGTGCTGATATCAATGCGCCGCTGCCCAGCCAGTTGCAGCTCGCCGTGCAGCCGGTAAGTGGCTTCTTCGGAAAAATCGTTCAAATTGGAGAGCGAATTGAAGAGCGTAGCCATCATCAGGTAAGGCGTCCATTTATGGTCCACGAAGACGTTGAAATGAAAATCCCGCGTCTTGTGAATGCTGTTGTCCACGTTGAACGAGTTGACATGCATGGTGACCGGAATCATTTGCGCCGTCGCGCCTAGTTCGCCTTCAATGCCGCTGTGCCGGTCTTGCCGCAGGGCGCCCACGACTTCCGTGGCATTGCCCATCTTGGTCGGCTGATAAGACGATGCCAGCGTGGTGATGATCTCGTCTTTGGCGATGGGCATGTTCACCGGCCCCAAATTAAACATCGGATGGCCGAACGCCAGTATGCGTTTGCCGTCGTTATACGTGACGGTGCCGCCGCCGGTCATAGTCACGTCGCCGGAGACTAAGACCGCTGCGATGCTTTCGCCCGGTTGCATTGAGGATTCCCAGCCCTTCGCGGGTGTTGCTGAATTCAGCTTGCTCCCGCCGCCGCCTTGCGAAACTGTCAGCCCAAGCTGTGTAAAGATCGGCGAAAACTCCTTGATTGCCGCGTCGTTAAAGCCGGACATGGTGATGGGGGTGGCGATTTGCGTCATCATCGGGGTCTCGGTAAAGTGTCCGCCAGCGCCCGCAGCCACCACTTTGGCCAGCAGACCGCTTGGCAGCGGCATGGACTCATCAGCTCGCTGAATTTTATCGGGCGTGCGGCTGTCGGCGGGGCGGCTTTTGTCGAAGTCCTTTACTTCCAACATGGATTGGATGGGGGTGATGCCGCAAATGGAATCAGGCGAGAAGACGCTCAGCCGTAGGGCCACGGCTCCCACCAGTTTGCCGTCGATATAAACCGGGCTGCCGCTCATGCCGCCGGCCACGTTGGTGCGCGACGCCTTGCCGGTCATTTTGGCGACAATAACATCCTGTTTTGGTCCCCAAGCGTTTTCCCAGATGCCGATAATCTCTACTGGCACCGGCTCCGGCTTGCTACCCTGGAAAACCGTCCAGGCCACGGCTTGCATGCCCGGTTTTAGCGCGCTTTCGGGAAACAATTCCACCTTGCCAGCCTTCGGCGCTTCAGTCATATTCGGTATGCCCTGGCTTGGGCCCGCCGCGCAAAGCGTGGAGCAAAAGACGATCAGAGAGCAAACAAAAGCTCGCGTCAACATGCGAATACCTTCTTCGAGATCGGAATGGAGATCAGCGCCAGGCAGCCTGGGAGTCACCGAATATCAACATTATCCCGCAGCCGGAAAATTCGCCGGGAACTGGCGGTCCCAACCGAAATTTTTGTAGCGTTAATCTGCATTCATACTGATGCATTTTTTCCCAGGAAATGTCCAATATGGGAGAAGTTGTAAACTGTTAAGTTTGAACATCTCAGGAGAGCAGAGAGTATCCATGTTTCGTCAAAAAATGTTGATTGCAGGTTCCTGTGTCCTCGGTGTGTGCCTCGCGCTTAGCGTCGCGGCCGCTCCAAAGGCGCAAGCTAAAGGTGACGCCGCCAAGGGAAAAGAAGCGTTTGAGCAGTGTAGTGCTTGCCACAACGTCGATACCGATGAGAAAAAGATGGGGCCTTCGTTGAAGGGGCTTTTTTCGCACAAAGCCCTGGCTAGCGGTAAGCCGGTGACAGACGAGAATGTTTTGGCCCAGATTAATAACGGCGGAAACGGGATGCCCGGTTACGCCGATATGCTCTCGGCCGACGATAAAGCGAACATCCTGGCCTATTTGCACACGCTGTAAGGCAAGCCGGATTTCCCATTAGAGGGGCGCGCTTAATGTCCCCAAGTTTGCTACATTAGAGAAGTCGCGCCTCTCACTCGCGTCCTCATCGTCTAGCCTGGCCTAGGACACCGCCCTTTCACGGCGATAACAGGGGTTCGAATCCCCTTGGGGACGCCAATTCAACCCATCCACTTTTCGTATTACACTGAGTTAGAACCTTTATGGCGGACTCCGTATACTACGAGCACATTAAAATTGAAACGGAACAAGAAGCTGATGGCCGCTGGATTGCGGAGGCTATTGAGTTACCCGGCGTGCTGGCGTACGGCAAAACGGAGCAAGATGCAATTCGTTCTGTTGAAGCATTAGCCCTACGAGTGATCGCAGGCCGTATCGAAGATTCATCGGACGATGTGCGTCAAATCAGCGTCTCCATGGGTTGCGCTTGAGCACATGGCCCAGTAGCAAAGCTAAACAGGTCTACAAAGCTATCCTTCGAATCGGTTGGACTCCCAAGTTGATGAAAGGGTCGTCACACGTTCAGATGACGCACGCCAGTTATCCTGAGGCCACTTGGGCATTTCATGATTCCGACGAAATAGGTCCGAAGATGATGGCAAGGCTGGCGAAGACGTTTCATTTCACCCGTGCGGATCTTTAAACTCCGGCCCTGCTCTAACTTCCGAACTCAACCCCGCAGATATTGATCCGTCTTGTTGATCCAGTCTTCGCGCGGAGGCGTGAATGTATCGACAGCCACCGAGTCTTCCAGCGTAAGAACCGAATGCGGCACGTGTGGCGGTATAAATAGCAGTTCGCCCGCCCGCACTACCACTTCTTTCCCATCAATGTGAAATTGCAACGAGCCCGAAAGCACCTGGCTCACCTGCTCATGATAGTGGCTGTGTTCCGGGACTATGCTGCCTTTCTTTAACGTGAGGCGCGAAATCATAATCTGATTCCCCACCACAAATTGGCGGTCGAGCAGTGGGTTCATCGCCTCAGTGGGTACGTCGCTCCAGCGGACATGTTGAGGTTCGGTTTTGGTCATAGTCTTTAGCGCGTTTGCACGGCGTTCAGGATTTCAGTTGCTTCTTTTTTTAGCGTGGCTGTCCGGCTGTCCGCTTGCACTGGACAACTGATGTCCGGCGAGCGCAGCCCGTTGAATTCAAGATAAAGCCTCGATCCAAACGAGGCGCTTTTCAGGCAGTGATTGGCGGGAAGCGCATTCAGCGGGGCCGCCGATTGTAAGTCACTCATGAATTGCTCACACAGTTTGCGGGGTAATTTGATGGTCTGCTTGGGGCCGTCGCGCGGCTCAAGCGCGACATTATCTCCAGTGGCGTCCAACGTGACGCGCAGGCCGGGGCGATTTGTGGAGCCGCTGTCGATAATGGATGCTTGTGGTTGCATAGCCCGGCCTCCCGCGCACGCCGATAGCAAAAATAGCGCGAAGAGCGCGCTAATGCTTCGCGGCTGAAACTCTAGCCTTCGCCACCATGTCGCGGACTTCCGCCGCCAATGTGGGCGCATGGTAACAATAGCCATCTTTGATGGTCCACTCCACTCCACCGGTATGCACCTGCTTGCCGTCCCGAATAGATTCTACGCCGGTCGGGTACAACACCTTCATGTTATCCAGCGGGTTTCCATTCACCACGATCAGATCGGCCAAATAGCCCGGCCGTATGCCGCCGATCTTGCCTGCCATGCCCAAAATCCTGGCGTTGTTGCCGGTGACGTGCTGAATCACTTTAATCGGATTGAAGCCCGCCTCTTCGTGCAATTCAAGCTCGCGCAGCAAGCCGAAGCCATAGATCTGGTAAATGAAGCCGGCGTCATCGCCCGCGCCAATCAGACCGCCCATGCGTTCAAAGTCGCGGAGAGCCGCCATCCAAATGCGATAGTTCTCTTTCCAAAAGACTTCATCGTTCGAAGTCCAGCCAAGAAAATAAGAACCATGGTTGCTGGGGTTCGGCTTGAAATATTCTTCCAGCGTTGGATGCAGGTACTCCTTAAACCAGGGTTGCGATTGCGCGCGTTGCAGATCACGGCTGGCTTCGTAAATATCCAAAGTAGGCACCCAGGCCACGTTGGCTTTCACCATGCCGCTGAGCACGTCCTGCAGGCGTTTGGGATCGGCTTCGCGCCACAGATGTCCGGCATAGCGGAAACGGTCAGTTTCATCGTTGTAGTTATAGCTCGCGGGAAAGTTTTGAACGCCGTCCGGATTGGCGGCATCGGGAATGCCGTACCAATGTTCAATGCTGCGCGTGCCGAACTTGATGTCGTCCCATGCGTTGGTTTCCTCTACGCCGGCATGATGGGCGATCGGCAGTCCAAGCTTGTGGGCTTCATCTTCGGCAGCCTCCATTAGGTCACGCGGAATGCCCAGAAACTTTACGCCGTCAGCGCCCATTTGCTTGTAGTCGCGGATACGCTGTCGGGCCTGTTCAGGAGTGGTGGGTACCGGCCGCATCGCGTTGAACATGGGATACACCAGTACGCGCGGCGCGGCCACTTCGCCAGCAGCGCTCTTGGCTCGTAAGGCCAGCGTCTTTTTTGTGTCGCTGCCGACATCGCGCACAGTGGTAATGCCGCACATGAGCCAGATTTTCAATTCATAATCGAGAGGCTGGGGAATTCCTCCGCGCTCATCCTGCACATGGGCGTGCGCGTTTATCAATCCGGGCAGAACATACTTGCCGGTAGCGTCAATCTCCACGTCGGCCGGTTCACGCCGGCGTCCGCCGCGCGATGCCACCGGGTCCAGCGGAACGATCGAAACAATGCGGTTGTTTTCGATGATGATGTCTTTGGGACCGGCCATCGGAGTGCCGTTGCCATCCACGACGAACGCGTTACGGATAGCGAGGCGCGGGTAGCGCTTGCCATTTTCCGGGCCCGGCGTATTTTGAGCCGAAAGCGAGGCGGCAAAAAACGCTTCCAACAAAATTGCGAGCACCAAGCCGCGAGCGGTGAGTTTGTGCATTCTGCACAGTTTTACACACGGCGGTTATAAACGAAAGAGATTATGTCCAACGCCCGGAAACCGCTTTGATGCGCGCGACGGCTTCCGCGAGATTCTCAAGCGAGTTGGCGAAACTGAAACGCAAATAGCCTTCACCGTTTTCGCCAAATGACGCGCCGTTCAAGCACGCCACGCCGGCTTCCTGCAGCAAATAATCAGCCAGTTCTTTCGATGAAAGGCCCGTTCCCCGTATGTTTGGGAAAGCATAGAAAGCGCCTGCTGGCTGGGCGCAGCGGAACCCAGGCACCGTATTCAACGCGGTGCAGAACGCATCGCGGCGCAGGCTGAATTGGTGGGCCATATTTTCCACATCGGTTTGCGGACCGTTCAGCGCCGCCATGGCCGCGCGTTGGGTAAAGCTGGCTGCGCACGAGTTGGAATTCACCATAAGCTTGTTCACGGCATCCACAAGCCATTCCGGCATTACGCCGTAACCGAGGCGCCAGCCGGTCATGGCATAGGTCTTCGAAAAGCCATCGAGCAGGATTGTTTTTTCCAGCATGCCTGGAATGCTGGCGATCGAAAACGGCGGTTCGGGCGTGTAGTAGAGGCGCGAATAGATCTCGTCGGACAGGATGATCAAGTCACGGTCGCGCACCATTTCGGCAATGGCTTCCATGTCTTGCTTCGGAATGGAGCCCCCGGTCGGATTTTGCGGCGAGTTAAGGATCAGCATCTTGGTGCGGCTTGAAAGCTTATCGCGCAACATGTCGAGGTCAAAAGAAAAGCCGCGTTCCTCCCGCAGCGGAATCGGCACCGGAGTCGCGCCCAAAAAGCGAATCATGGAGCGATAGATGGGGAAGCCCGGATCGGGATATAGCACTTCATCTCCCGGCTCCAATAGGGCGAGCATCGGAAAAAAGATGATGGGCTTGCCGCCGGGGACGACACAAACGTTTTGCGGCCCGGTTTGCACGCCGCGCGTGCGCGAAATATACGCGGCAATTGCTTCTCGCAGTTCAGGCAGGCCTTGGGTTGGTCCGTAGTGAGTCCAGCCTTGATCTAACGCGGTTTTGGCGGCTTCCACAATGTGCGGCGGGGTAGGGAAATCCGGCTCGCCTATTTCCAGATGGATCACGCTGCGCCCCGTTGCTTCAAGGGCGCGCGCCTTCACCAGAACGTCAAAAGCCGATTCAATTTCGATGCGCTGCATGCGCTCAGCAAGTTTCATCGTTTACTATTGTGCGCTGAGCGGGTTGCTGCTCTACCAATGGCCAATCGACCGGAACCGGCGCTTACGGGGTTGTATTCGACGTGTCCTGGCTTTCGTTCTTGGGGTGCTCGGGATGAACGCGTTCCACGACGATGGTGAATTTCGCGACTAGCGCGGAGATAGCGCCAACCGCGGCGAGGACTGGCGCGGCAATGACGCCGATAGCGGCGAACGTGACGGGAATCTCAATGAACGTATGGCCGTGTTCGTCTTTGATGATGATTCGCCGGACGTTTCCCTCGTGAATCAAGGCCTTGACCTTGTCGACGAGGTCTCTTCCCAACACCTGCATTTCTTCTACGAGATCTTGCAAATTCATTTTTGAAACGCCGCCTCTTTATGTCCTACGGCGTGGGCGGCTGCGAAGTTCCCTAGAATTACCGGCCTTCAACTGCCGGCGCTAGTGATTAGCGCCGCCCCATGACCATTAGGACGACAATGACTAGAACAAGAACACCGAGACCGCCGCTTGGATAGTAGCCCCAACCGGTGCTATAGGGCCATGTTGGCAATGCCCCTAAGAGCAAAAGAATTAAGAGAATAAGAAGTATTGTTCTTAGATCCATTGATTACTCCCTGTGCCGCCACTTACCGTAGGATTCAGAACATAGAAAATAGTTTCGCTTCCCAATTTCTAGCGATCGTAGCTGGCGCGCCGCTGCCGTGATTCTTGAATTTTTTCCAATTTGGTATTAGCCTCGTCCCGATAGATCTGAAATTCCTTTTGCAGCATTTCCAGCTCTTCATCGGTGAGCTCTTCCATTTGCACAAGTTCCGTGCGGGCCGGCTGGAGCGCCCGGATCAACTCATCCAGCTTCATGTGCATCACTTTGGCATCGCGGTTCTGCGTGTTCTGAATTAGGAACACCACCAGAAACGTGCTAACTGACGTTCCGGTATTAATCACAAGCTGCCACGTATCGGAGTAGTGAAAGTGGGGCCCGGTGACCGCCCATAGGATGGTGGCCGCTAGTGCAAACGCAAACGCTCCATGAGATCCCACTACCTGGGCGGATCGCTGGGCCACCTTCCGAAAACTAAACCTCATGCAAAATAGATGAAGAAAAGCGGCGAAATACAACAAAATACGTTGACCCTCAAACGAAGTGATTTGAGGTCCGCCACAGTACACTGGGTCGATACATATGCGTAAAATGCTCCTAGCACTCCTCGCGTTCTTCGGGACGGTCATTGCGCTTGGCGCCCAATCCAAACTCGATGCCAATAAGCTGGACATCTATTGGATTGACGCTGAGGGCGGCGCCGCAACGCTGATCGTAGCTCCCAGTGGTGAGTCCCTATTGGTGGATTCGGCTAACCGGACGCCTGACGACCGGGATGCCAAGCGAATTCTGGCGGCTACACAGCAAGCTGGCCTGAAGAAGATCGACATTCTGCTTACGACGCATTTTCATAGCGACCATATTGGGTCCATGCCGGCCCTGGCGAAGCTGATTCCCATCGGCATGTATATGGATCATGGCGAATCAGTGGAAATGAACCGGCCGCAAGTGGCCGCTGCCTATAAGGCGTACGAAGAACTAAGCGCGGGAAAACGGAGGGTGCTGAGAGCGGGCGACCGCATACCGCTGAAGGGAGCTGACATTCAAGTAATCGCATCGGCCGGCCAGGCGATCCGCAAACCTCTGAAAGGCGCCGGCGCCAAGAATGAGACCTGCGCCACCTTTAAAGAACACGCGGCCGAGCCGGATCCCGACAATGATCAGAGCGTTGGTTTCGTTTTGAAATATGGAAAGTTTAAATTCATCGATATGGGCGACTTGACCTGGAACTACGAACAGAAATTGGTGTGCCCGGATAACCTGGTCGGAAAGGTGGATCTTTATCAAACCACCCATCACGGCCTGGATCGTTCCAATTCCCCTCAGTTTGTCTGGGCCATTCAGCCGAAGGTCGCCGTGATGAACAACGGACCGCGCAAAGGCGGACCCGCAAGTGTATTTGAGACGCTCAGAAAATCACCTGGACTGGAAGACATCTGGCAGGGGCACTTGGCGCTTGGCACTCCGAAGGAAACTAACACGGATGAGAAGATGATCGCGAACCTTGAACCGAGCGCGGAGTGCAAAGGAAACCTGTTGAAAGCCTCCGTGGCCTCAAACGGCAGCTATACCGTGACAAATCTTCGCAACGGATTTAGCAAGACGTATCAGGCGAGATAACGGATCTTATTGGGAAGCTTGGGCTAGCGATGGTTTTGACCGAGCCAACGCCTGTTCCCGCTCCTGCATCCCTTTTACAACGTCTTGTTGGTATTGCAGATGCTCCTGTAAGCCAGTGCTTCTTCTTGCTTCCAGCTTTATACCTCTGAACAACGCGGCGTACTCGCCTTTCAGAACGGCGGCCGCGGTTGGGTCCGTTATCTTCTGTAATGCCTCGTCTCTGGCGCTTGATAATTGCTGCTGAAACGTATCGGTTGTAAAATCCTGATCTTTCGATTTTTCCAGGACGGGCAGGATCGCTCGAAGGGCGTCCAGCACATGTGTTCTGTGGCTGACGATTTTCGCCGTCATCTCGGGATTGCCGAATGTAGTACCGTCTTCGAAAATAGCCGCGAGCAACTCGAATTTCGCGTGGGCATCCGGCGACGTCGCCGCGATGCGGGTTTCTCCCGGCAGCACGGGCTTAAACCCATACGAGGCAATTGAATCCATCGTTCTTTCACCGCTTGCCGGGACCGTGCGGCCCGCCGGGGCCACAGTTTCCTGCAGGGAGCAAATGTACGCGGTGATTGTTTTGCCGGAATCATTGGAAATCTTGAGCTGAAGCTGGCCCGAGTCCGCCGTAACAATCGACGTCGAGATTTGAGAATACAGCGGCACGCCGAAAAAGAGCGTCAATAGGAGAACCGGTAAATTATTTCGCATTAAATTCCGCACTGCTCACATTTAACCAAATACGGTTGTGCTCGGTGTGCCGCGTCGTTAAGAAGTGATAAACTTCCTCAAAATCTTTGTAGAACTGGAAAGTTCTCTATAGAAAAAAAGGGGCCTCGAAAATGGACTATACCTTTCTGGTCTGTGCCCCCGCCAAGTTGCTATCCGCAGTTCCAGGTAGACTGGCGGGCTTTCGCACAAAATACATCGCCACTCTTACGGCGATTTTCGTACTCTTCGGCCTCCCTCTAGTGGGCCAAACCTTCGGCACAATTGAGGGACAAGTGAAAGACACATCCGGCGGGCTTGTGCCCAATGCGCGGATAACAGTTGTAAACACCGGAACCAATGCGGCCCGTATCGCGCAGACCAACGCGAATGGCGCCTACGTCTTTCCCGATCTTGTGCCAGGCAGCTACAGCGTCAGGGCCGAATTCCAAGGGTTCAAATCAGAGTCACATAACAACCTGCTTCTTCAGGTGACGCAAACGCTCCGGGAAGACTTCACGCTCCAGCCGGGCCAATTAAGTGAACAGGTGGTCGTTAGCGCCAGCGCCGAGCAACTGAATACCGACAACGCCACCGTCGGCACAACCATCGATCAACAGCACATTGTCGATATGCCGCTGAACGGCCGCGATTATCTCCAACTCGTGACGCTCAGTAATAACGTGACTTCGGGTTTTAGCAGCGCGGGACAAAGCAGCCGGCAAGGCGGGACGCGCGCGGCTGACAACTCCATCTCAGTAGGTGGACAGCGCGCATCCTTTAACCACTACACGCTGGATGGCGTGGAGAACACTGATGTGAACTTCAACTTGTACCTTTTTCAGCCGTCTGTTGACGCCGTCCAGGAATTTAGGGTGCAGAGCGGCGTCTATCCGGCGGAGTTTGGTCGCGAAGCGTCGCAGGTGAACGTAAACACCAGGCCTGGAACAAACCAGTATCACGGCGCATTGTATGAGTTCTTCCGCAACTCTAAGCTGGATGCGCTGCCATTTGCTTTCACGTCGAACCCTAGCAAAGTTTCGCCCTTCAAATGGAATCAATACGGATTTACTTTGGATGGCCCGCTCTCCATTCCGAAAGTCTCTAACGCGAAAGACAAATTGTTTTTCATGGTGAACTATGAAGGCTTTAACCAGCGTGCAACTTCTAACTCTCTCTACAACGTTCCCACTCCGGCGATGCGAAACGGTGATTTTTCCGGGCTATTGGGACCGCAGTACGCGAGTTACGGCGTCACCCAGCCTACCCAGCTCTACTATCCAACCGGCCGCGCCATCAACGCTAACAATGCGATTACCGGCGTTACGCCCATCCCGGGCAATATAATTCCCACAAGCCTGATACCGCCGCAATCTCTTCAGATGCTGCAGTACAATCCGCTTCCCAACCAACCAGCCGCCGGAATCACCAGCAATTACTTGAACACAGTTAGCCTGCCGGTAAATAAAAACGAATTTATGAGCCGGATTGACTGGGTAGAGAGCAGTAAGTCAACCTGGTTCGGGCGCTATAGCTGGACCGGCGAAAACGCGAACACGCCCACCCTTGGGGGCGCCGGCGACGCACTGCAAACGAACGGTTGGCAGTACATGATTTCCAACACTCGTATCTTCACGCCGTCGCTGGTTAATGAATTCCGCTTCAGCATCAGTAAGTTCTACAACGCTGTCAATTTAGATCTTTCCTGCAAGCAGAATGTTGTCGCGATGCTGGGTCTTCCCGGATTGAACACAGCCAATTGCCAGACTTGGGGCATTCCGCAGATGCGCAATGTGGCTAACGGCATCAGTGGCTGGGGTGACGACACCAACGGGCCCTATATATTGCAGGACGGCATTGGTCAAGCCATCGATAACTTCTCTTACATTCACGGCAACCATTCATTTCGTTTCGGCGCGGAAGTGCGACGTGACCGCTTTAACCAATTGGGCAACGAATTCCCGCGCGGCGCTTATAGTTGGAATTCCACGTCAACATCTAACCCGAATCTTTCCGGCGCAGCCGCCGGCGGTTATGGATTTGCCGGTTACATGCTGGGCTCTCCGACAGAGGTGGACGCTGCCTACGGCCTTGCGTTTATTCAAATGCGCGGCACGAGCCAGGCATATTATTTCGACGATACCTGGCGAGTCAACTCTAAGCTGACGATGACGATGGGTCTTCGCTACGAACTGACGCCGCCGCTTGTGGACAAGAGCGCTTTCGGCGGCGAGGCGAATGCGCAGATTCCTTACTTCTTCACCACCGTTACGCCGGCAATACAGCAAAACCTCAGCCAGCACCCGGTGGATGTTCGTGTGGGAAGCGGCGATTTTTATGCGGGGCTTCCCTTTTATTTCCCAGGAGTCCAGGTCGCGCGCGACGGTCGCTTGGGTCCCAATATGTACCGGACAGATTTCAACGATTGGGCGCCGCGCCTAGGCATCGCATGGAATCCGACGCCTAAGTGGGTGGTCCGCCTGGGCGTAGGCCTCTTCTATTCCCAGGACAGCAACAATTCAAAATTCGATTTGGCTCGCACGCTGGGTGGGAAGGAAAACGACGTGAACAACAACGTGGATGCAAGAATTCCCAGCATGACCTGGACCAATTTTGTAAGTCCCGGCGCACTGATCAACATTCCCAATCCAACGCTATACGGCATCGCGCAGGACATCCGGACGCCTCGCATTCTGACTTATCTTTTGAATGTGCAGCGCCAGCTATCCGATACAACCATGCTGGAGTTCGGCTATCTTGGTTCCCAGGGGCGGCATCTTTGGTCACTCTATGATGCGAATGAAAAGACTCCATCGGCTACCGGCTCCGTCCCATCCCGGTCGCCTTTTCCCGAGATCGGCATCATTCAGACCGTACAAGGAGGCGATAACTCCAATTACAATAGCGGAGATATAAAGATAACCAAGCGCCTCTCCTCGGGTTTGACGGTGCTCAGTTCGTACACCTATTCAAAGAGCTTGGATGACGCCAGTGCGATTCGAGGGCAAGGCGATAACATATTCCCCGCGAACAGCCGGTGTCTCAAATGCGATTATGGGCTTTCCGCCTTTGACATCCGGCACCGTTGGGTAACTTCTCTGATTTACAGCCTGCCCTTCGGCTCAGGCCGGAAATTCTTGAATCGAGGTGGCATTGTCAACATCTTGGCAGGTGGTTGGCAACTCGGCTCCATCTACACCCTGCAAAGCGGACTGCCTGGGTATCCCACGCCCGGCGTCGACCAATCCAACACGGCAAATGGAAACGGCCGGGACCGGCTCAATGCGACAGGGCAGCCAGTTAATCTTCCCAATCCTACAACGAGCCAGTGGTTCAACACGGCGGCTTTCTCGCTGGAACCGTTCGGCACTTTTGGCAACGCAGGCCGGAACGTCATCCCGTTCCCTGGCCACAATGATTGGGATTTCTCTGCGTTCAAAAACTTCAAAATGTACGAACGCTCCAGCTTGCAGTTACGCGTTGATGCCTTCAATTTCTTGAATCATCCAAACTGGGGCAACCCGGGCAACACTTTCGGCGCCACGTTCGGCAAAATCACTAGCACGTTTGCCGGATCGAACGGGCAATCGAATGGAGGAATGCGAGAAATACAGTTGAGCTTGAAACTCTTGTTCTGATATGGAGCGGTTAGAAAAGTAGCTTCAGGGCAAGCTGGATGTTCCGCCCAAGGCCAGCGCTACTAATGACTCCGAAGGTTCCGGAGCCGAAGGCTGCGCCTGGAGCGGAAAACGCGGGAGTGTTGGTGATGTTGAAAGCCTCTGCTCGAAATTGAAGGCGCATGCTTTCTTTTAGACTGAACTCCCGGTGAATCGCCAAGTCAAGATTTTCCCGGCCCGGCCCGTGTAGCACATTTCTGCCCAGGTTGCCGTAGGTGTATAGCGGTTGCGCAGCGAAGCAGGAGGTGTTGAACCATTCGTAAACGCTCTGCTGAAAACCGGAAGTCGGATTGCAGACCGCATTGGGGCGATCACCGCCACCCGTGTTCGAGCGAGAGGCGGCATTTGTAATGTCAAACGGAAGACCCGTAGTTAAAACAGCCACTAAGTTAATCCCCCAATTTTTTGCGAGCATTGCAGCCGGGCCCTTGGCCCCCTTGGCAAAGGGCAGCGCGTAGTCGGCCATTACCGTGAAACGGTTTCGCAGATCCAGAAATGAATTGCCATATTCACTTTGCGGGTTGTTGAGGATTGAAGGCTCATTATCAAGGCTATGAGCCCAGGTGTATGTGGCAAGAAGAGTAAGGCCGTTTTGATACCTGTGTTCCAGCGTCGCTTGTAGAGCCTGGTAGTTGGTGTTATACCAGGGAGCCGCTATTGCGATGGAGGACACGTTGGGGAAAACGGAATAGTAGGGTGTTCTAGGCAGAATGGTTCCGGGGCCGGGAGGAGCCAAGTCTACATTCACGGCGCCGTTGAAAATGTACTGGTGGCGGCCCAAGGCGCCGACGTAACTCACCGTTCCGACCACGCCCTTGGGTAGCTCGCGTTGGAACGTGAGGTTGTATTGCTGCACATAAGGCGTGGCGCCCGAGAACGCGACGCCCGTCAGGCTTCCCGTCGGATTGGCGGCACTTGTGGCGACCGGAAGCGGCAGGCCGTCGGAAAGCGAATTCACCGGTGTCAACGGCGTGGCGTTAAGCGTATACAGGCTCACGAACGGTGGATTGCGCAACGCCATCGAACTGGCGATCATATTCGGTACAAAACTGATCCCGTATCCGCCGCGCAAGACTGTCCCTTTCGCGAGTGTCGCAGCGAATCCGAAGCGGGGCGAAAAGTCACGCCGGTCCGGTTGGACGCCGGCCGAGGACGATACGCCGTTCTGACCGGCGACAATGATCTTCCCTTGTACCAAGTCGACGTTCGAAATGCGGTTGGCAACTTCGGAGTTCGGGCCATAGTAGTCGTAACGCAGGCCTAAGTTCAGCGTCAACCAGCGCGTTACGCGCCAATCGTCCTGAACATAGCCGGCCGCTTCCCAATTTCTTAATCCAGGGTAGACAAGATATTTACTGCGCGTGGTGGAAGCTGGATATCCAAGCAGAAACGAAGCCACCGCATTGCCGCTTCCGGCTATCGCCCCGGAAGGGTCGTTGGTGAAGTTCGAATTGAATGAGAATTGTCCCCTGGCTGTTGGGCTCTGGAAAGGATCCGTCTGACGCCGCCGCAGATCGGCTCCAAATTTAATGCTGTGCGCGCCATGGATATAGGTAAAACTTGCGATTTCCTGGAAGAGATTGTTAGTCGTAATGATGGGAATGTAGCTCGCATCCCCGAGCGTCGTTAATCCGCTGATGGACAAAATGGAAAGCCCCGAACTATCGGCGTCAATATTGACGCCCTTCAATCCTAGTTGCTGGGACACGTTCTTACCGTAATTGACGGGAAGGGATTGGACCATGTACCGGCTAAAGTCAGCTTTGAGTTCCATGACCAAGCTCGGTCCGAAAACGTGGACATCGTTGAGCTGAGCGCTTTGAGCTCGCTGCGCCGCTGTCCCGGAGCGCCCCTCATCACAGTCTGGATCAATTCCGTTTGGAGCGGGCGGGCACCCCGTTGGAATCACCGTATTGGTGTTATTAAATGAGTAGCGCGCGAAGGCGGTATTGGCATCGGAGAATTTATAATCGACGCGCGCGTCAAAGGTGTCGTTGTTCTGCGTCTTCAACGGTTGGTATGTGTAGTTGTTCGCAAGCCCGCTGCTTGTAGGTAACGGATAGAGGTTGGCTATGCTTTGGGCGATCGGATTGATCCGGCTGACAGGAATCTGATCGCCAGGAAATTCGGTTCGGATGGATCCGCCAGCAGTGAAGGGATCAAAGATCCGATTTAGGCCGGAGAAATTCCCTAGGCGCTCAGCTGCCGTCGGCACTGAATCGACGAACGTCTGGCCTTGATGCATGCGAAAGCCTTCATAATCCCCGAAATAAAATATGCGGTTCTTCTTGATGTAGCCGCCGTTGCTGCCGCCGAACTGGTTCTGGTGATAAGGCGGCTTGGCGCCGGCAAAGAAGCTTCTTGCATCCAGATGCTGGTTCCGGAAGAACTCAAATAATGAGCCGTGGAAAGCGTTGCTCCCTGACTTCGTCACGAAATTGATCACGCCTCCTGCGGTCCTTCCGAATTCGGCCGAGTAGACACTGGTTTGCACCTTCATTTCCTGCAAAGCGTCCACCGAGGGTTTCACGATGACGGTGCCAATGAATCGCTCATTGTCGTCCATGCCATCAATAGTGAAATTGTTGAAGCTGGTGGGCTGAGCGTTCACCGATACGGCCGAGGTCAGACGCCGGTCATCTGGACGGGTGCCGCTTGGTAATCCAGTGGATTCACCTTCGGCGGCTCCGGCGGTGAGTTGAGCGAGGACGACGAAATTCCGTCCGTTGAGCGGGAGATCCTGCATGGCGTTTGTACTGATCAGATTGCTCAAAGACGAACTGTCCGTTTGCAGCGCCGGTGAGGCCGCCGTGACTTCCACCGATTGCTCTAGATTGCCGATCTCCAGCCGGGCATCTTGCCTCAGGCGATCGCCAATGGCCAGGGTGACCTCCGGAACCGTCCACGTCTTAAAGCCGGAAGCAACCGCTTTTATGCTGTAGCGTCCGACGGGAAGCAATGTGACCAAATAGTCTCCACTCTTTTCGGTGACGGCCGTGTAGTCTGCCGCTGTGTCAAGGTTGTGGACTGTGATCTTGACGTCCGGCAGCACGGCACCTGAAGTATCGGTAACGGTACCGAGAACATCGGCGGTGGTTCGCTGCGCCCATAGCGGAGTTCCAATGAGCAGCAAGAGGCCGGCGGTGAAGATTGAGATGAAATGAGCACCTGCCGAATTTGGGCCGTTCGGCAATTGGGAGATCATACGGGAAAAACGTGAAAGCGACATGGCATCCCCTTTTTTGCAAGGATTCTCAGCCAGCCTCGCGCCAATGCACTTCAGAGCGAAGCATGGCAGGGGGAGCATATCACAGTCGCGACGACTTGCCGCGATATGCCAAAACTTACGAGAGAATGTTGGTGATGGGCCCAGTACCTTCTTCAATGAGGTGAAATGGGCGGCCGTTGGCGATGAAATCCATCTTCTTGTAATTCAACCCGACCTGGCGCAAAATCGTCGCTTGCAGATCGCTTATGTAATGCGGCTTGTCGATCGCCTGATATCCTACTTCATCCGTTGCGCCTTCCACAACACCGCCCTTCACGCCGCCGCCCGCAAGTAGCGTGGTAAAGCCCTTCGGGTTGTGATCCCGTCCGGTCGTGTTCTGCGACCAAGGAGTGCGGCCAAACTCGCTGGCGACAACTACGAGCGTGCTATCGAGCATGCCGCGCTGCTTCAGATCCGTGATGAGACCGGCAATCGGCTTGTCCACTGCCTGGCAAAGCGGTCCGTGTGTTTTCATGTCGTCATGGGCGTCCCATCCTCCGTTGCCACCTCCGGCGTTACAGATTTGAATGAAGCGCACTCCTTTTTCCGCCAATCGCCGCGCGAGCAGTAACTGACGCCCGAAGTCGTCGGTCTCTTTCACGTCAATGCCGTACAAGTCTTTGACCGCTTGGGGCTCGGTTGAAAAATCCACGATGGCGGGCGCGGTGAGCATCATATTCGCCGCCAGTTCGTAAGATTTTACGCGTGCCGCTATTTCGCTCTCGATCGCATAGTCTTCGCGGAATTGCTGGTTCATTTCCGACAGAATCTGCATTTGATGATCGCGCTCTTTGGCGTTTGCGTTCTTCGGCAAATGCAAATTGGGGATGGGTGTTGCACCGGGTTGAAAAGGTGTCGCCGAATAAGTGGCCCCGAGATATCCGCCGGCCAGCTGGACGGGAGACGATGGCCGGCCCACATTGACAAACGTCGGCAGATCTTTATTCGCGGTTCCGAGCGCATAAGAGATCCAACTGCCCAAGCACGGATGCTCGAATTGGCGCAAAGGCTTACCCGTGGCCCCTTCAATCACCGCGGGGAAGTGGTTGGACTGGTGGCAATACATCGACCGCACCACGGCAATGTCGTCAATCACCGATCCGACATGCGGAAACCAATCTGAAACCGGTATCCCTGACTTTCCATAGCGCTCAAACGTACGTAGGCAAGGAATCACCGGACGCTTCATTTGTGCGTTGTTGTCGCCGAATCCAACCGCGTCCATGATCTTGCCCGCGAACTTATTGTCTTTCGGGTCGAAGGTGTCGATATGACTGACGCCTCCACACATAAAGAGATAAATGACGGATTTCGCCTTGGGTTCACCGTCTAGCCGCGCACCGGCCATCTTGCCGTCGTCGGCCCACAAAGATCCCATGGCGGAACCCAGAAAGCCCAAGGCCGATTGATATAAAAAACGACGCCGGGCGATTCGTCCACACGGGTATAACTTGCGCAGGTCAGTCATGTTTATCTCACGTACACAAACTCATCCAAGTTGAACAGCATCCAAGCAAATCCGCTCATCCTCGACGGATTATTCTCGATATACGCCAAGGCCCGGCGCGTCTCTGGGGCCGAGGGAGCGCGTCCTAGAGTAGTCCGGTAAGCCAGATTGACAGCCAACGGTATATTCCCGGCGCTTTGCCTCAAAACCCGGCGTGCCAACTTACCTGATTCCTTGGCAATCAGTTCATTGTTCATCAAGAACAACGCTTGAGGCGCCGTCACGGTCTGGCCGCGCAAGGGGCAGGGAACCCGGCCGTCGTCCGCATCGAATGCCGTCAAGAAATTGGGCATTACGTCCTTGTTGGGAAGATAGCCGCGCGAGATATAGATACCTCTGCGCATCATCTTGGGCTCGGGCAATGAGACCGCGGGTTGCGGGTCTGTCTTCTTCTTCTTCTTTTCCGGCGGATTTATATCGAACGATTTGCCGCCTACGGATAAGTCCAGATTTCCCGAATCGTACAAAACGGAATCCCACACCGGTTCGGCATCCAGGCGTTGTAGGCGGAATCGCCAGAGATAAGTGTTGTTCGGATCTATCTTCTCGTCAACCGCAGCCACGGAGGCATCCGGCTTTGACGCCATCTTGTAAGTGTTCGAAGTGACCATCAGCCGCGTGAGCCATTTCATGCTGTACTGATGCTCGACAAACTCAGAGGCAAGATAGTCCAACAGCTTTTGATTGGTTGGATTGCCGCCCAGCAGTCCGAAGTCGCTCGGAACGCGCTGCAATCCTTGACCGAAATTCCATTGCCAGACTCGATTGACGGCCACTCTCGCAAAGAGCGGATTTTGGGGAGCAGTCAACCAGTCCACGAAAGCTTCACGCCGGCCGTCGCGGAAGTCAACGCCAGCCGGCATAAATGGAAAGCCCGGATCGACCGGCTTGTCTTTCTCAGGCAATTTGGGATCGCCGGTGGTGAGGATATACGTCTTCTGCTCCAGCAGAGTCTTATCCTCTTCAACAGTCCAATACGAAGGCAATTCAGGTGGCCGGACTAATGCCGATTGCTGCTTCAGCAGAGCCTCATACTTCGTCCGGTCCTCAGGTGGCATGGCCCCTTTGATCTTGGAAGGGTCAATGCGCAACACCGGAAAATAATCGTCGGCAATCTTTTGTTCCGGAACAGTCCGCTCTTTCTCCGGCTTCTGGATGATCGCTTGCACGTCAGGCGTCAACATCGCCACGCGCTCCGCGTAGAGCTTGGTTCTGTAGGGCGACACTAACGCCTCAATTGCTTCATCAATAGGCGCTTTTTTCCGGTTATATTCCGCTACCAATTCGCCGTTGGCGAAGATTTGGGCGGGAGTCGCCATGACGACCATTTTCGGAACCAATGGATCGAAGAGCGACTTCATGGCGTAGAAATCTTTTTGCTTGATTGGATCGAATTTGTGATCGTGGCACTTTGCGCAGGCAACGGTCATACCCATGAACGCGCTTGAGACGGTTTCCACCGCAGAAAGCGAAAGGTCTTGATCGGTATTCTGACGAGTTACCGCTCCGCGCGCCAGAAAGCCCAATGCAAACTGATCTTCGGGGTTGCCTTCGGCCTTTACGCGGTGGCCGGTCGCTGTCATGACCGTATGCTGCTTTGAACGGTTTCCCAAAATCTGAGCTCTGGCAAAGTCGTCATACGGCATGTCGTGATTGAGCGCCGAGATGACCCAATCCCGCCACAGATAGATACCGCTGGCGGCCGGCATGACGGAACCATCAATCCCATCTAAATCCGCGTAACGCAGAACATCCAGCCAATGCCGAGCCCAGCGTACGCCATATTGGTCGCTCGCCAACAGACGGTCCACTACTTTCTCATATGCATCCGGGCTTGTGTCACGCTGGAAAGCCTGTTGTTCAGCGACCGTAGGCGGAAGACCAATCAGATCGAAGTAAACCCGGCGAAGCAGCGTTGCTTTGTCGGCCGGTCCGTTGGGTTGGAGCCCCTCCTGCTTATACTTTTCCGCAATGAACGCATCAATCGGATTCTTTGATTCGGTAGGTCCGCTGGGAACTTGCGGCCGGACGACTGGCTCAAGCGACCAAAGAGTACGGGGCTTGGCCGCACCGTGCATCTGCCGGGAAGAAACAACGGCAACAAGACAGCACATCCCGGCCACCAGCACAGAAAATCTACTAACAGAAATCTTCATCAAATTCGGAATTTCAGGGCCTAGCGCCCGGATTGCCTACTTAACATACTAGAAGGCGCTTATCGGGACGGTCAACGTTACCGTTCTGCTACCCTTTCCTTTGAGAAATTCGCTCACGCGCAATCAATTGCGGACGTTCTGGGCCGCGTGGGCGGGCTGGGCGCTGGATGGCATGGACTCATTCATTTATGCGCTGGTGCTAGTTCCGGCGCTAAAGGAATTGCTGCCGGCATCGGGCCTCGCTGCAACGGCGCAAAATACGGGCTTCTATGGCGGCCTGCTTTTTGCTCTGTTTCTGATTGGCTGGGGCTGTTCCTTTATCTGGGGGCCGTTGGCGGATCGCTTCGGACGAGTGCGCATTCTGATGCTCACCATCCTTTGCTTTTCCATTTTTACGCTTGCGGGCGCGTTTGCCACGAACGTCTGGCAACTGGCGCTGTTCCGGCTTTTAGCCGGTATTGGCATTGGTGGAGAATGGACGCTGGGCGGCATCCTGGTGGCGGAAGATTGGCCCGAAGACCAGCGGGTTCGCGGTGCGGCGTTTATGCACACGGGCTATTATTTCGGTACTCTGCTGGCAGCTGTGGCGAACCATTTTATCGGGGCGGAGTACGGCTGGCGCGCCATGTTTCTGCTGGGCGGCACGCCCGCGTTGCTGGTGGCTCTCATTCGTTATGGAATACGGGAACCCGCGCGCTGGACGCATAGCGCGGAGACCGGCCGCCGTAAATCCGCTACGGGAGCCTTTCTGGCGCTTTTCTCGGTTGAATACCGGCGCCGCACCATACTCAACGCAATATTCGTTTTAGTCTCGATGGTCGGTTTGTGGGCTGGTTCGGTTTATGTGCCGTCCGCTCTCACACAGCTTGCCACGGCAGCGGGGAGCAATCAGCCGGACGCCGCAAGATTGGCATCCCTGGGCAGTACGCTGCTGTCGATTGGAACTATTCTCGGGTGTTTGGTGGTTCCTTACTTGGCGGAGAAATTCGGACGGCGCGGCACGCTCGCATTCTTCTATGCCTTGATGGCTGTCTCAATTGCTGTCCCGTTCGGCTATATTTTCTATCTAGGGCAGAATGCGCTTGCCTGGTTCCTGCCGTGTCTCTTCGTGCTGGGCGTAGGCGGCGCCAGTTTCTGTGTATTCACGCTGTGGCTACCAGAACAATACCCGACCGAATGCCGGGCCAGTGCGTTTGCATTCGCTACGTCTTCGGGGCGGTTTGTCGCGGCGGGAGCTACCTTTCTGGTGGGCGCGTCTATTTCGCATTACGGCACGCTCGGCAAGCCAGTCGCTTTTACAGCGATTGCTTTCGTTGCCGGCCTGGCATTGCTGCCGCTGGGCAAGGAGACGCGCGGCCAAGTGTTGCTTGACTGATTGAGAAAGATGAACCTTACACATTTATTCGACGCTTCTCTGTCGGGCCGCGCGGATGCGCCGGCGCTCGAATTTGCGGAGGAAACTTTTACCTTCGGGGAGCTTGAGGCGCGCAGCAATCGCCTCGCGTTGTTTCTGAGTGAGCACGGTGCGCAGCGCGGCCAGCGATTGTGCGTCTATCTGGGGAACTGCGTGGAGATCATCGATCTCTACCTGGCTTGTATCAAGCTCGGCATTGTCTTCGTTCCCATCAATATTTTGTATCGCGACCGCGAAATCTCACACATCCTCCAGGATGCTCAACCTTTCGCCTTGGTTGCCGATGAATTGACGCCTGCCGGCGTCCTAGTTTGGACGCGCGCAGATCTGGCGCGGTACGCCGCGCAGTACCCAGCCGTGCGCCCGCTGATCTTTCTGGACGGCGATGCACCGGCGGGCATCATTTATACTTCGGGCACAACGGGCGCATCAAAAGGCGCGGTGCTTACGCACAACAATTTTTTGAGCAACGCCGTGAATCTATTGGCCTGCTGGCAGATCACGGAGGCCGACCGGCTGCTGTTGGCGCTGCCGCTGTTCCACGTCCACGGACTTGGGAACGGCCTGCATTGCTGGCTTGCCAGCGGGTGCCGGATGCGCTTACTGGAACGCTTTGCGCATCAGACCGCTGAACAGACTTTTCTGCAATTCCGCCCGACGTTATTTTTCGGCGTGCCTACCATGTATGTGCGTTTGCTAGGTATGTCTCCGGGCGCTGCGCGTGAAATCGGCGCGAGCGTGCGTTTGTTCGTCTCCGGCTCGGCCGCGCTGCCGCCTGCCGTGATGCAAGAATTTTTTGAATTGTACGGCCATCACATTCTGGAACGCTACGGCATGAGCGAGACACTCATGAATATCAGCAATCCCTACACAGGCGAGCGGCGTCCTGGGACCATTGGATTCCCGCTGCCGGGCGTCTCCGTGCGCTTGCTTAATTCGGATGGCGCGGTCGCGGGAGATGGCGAAGCGGGCGAACTCTATCTAAAGGGCCCGAATGTCTTTGCAGGATATTGGGGCCGCCCGGATGCGACGCGCGCGGCTTTCACCGACGGCTACTTTCGCACCGGTGATTTGGCCACGCGCTCAACTGACGGCTATTACACGCTGTGCGGGCGGAAAAGCGATCTCATCATTTCAGGCGGATTTAATATCTATCCGCGCGAGATTGAGGAGTGGCTTGAAGAACAGCCGGAGATTGCGGAAGCAGCAGTGGTGGCGCGGCTCGACCCGGTGCGCGGAGAGACGCCGGTAGCGTACGTGGTTTTGGCGTCAGAGATAGAACCAAAAGATTTGGAGGCGCGGTGCCGGGAGAAACTTGCGTCGTTCAAAGCGCCGAAACAGTTTATTGTAGTTCCGGCGCTGCCGCGGAATGCTTTGGGCAAGGTGCAGAAACACCTATTGGGCGCATAATATGACGAAAACGAAATTACACTGGCGCAGCCGATGAGCATAAAATGAGGTTGTTTTCCAAAGAAAGAGGTGTCTACGATGACACAAAATGAATCCTCCGGCCGCTATTCACGGCTGCAATTACATTTGACGGCTCTTCTGCTGATCGCGGCTCTCAGCGCCTTGCCGCTGACGGCCCAGTCGTTTTACGGCGCCATCCGGGGCACTGTACTGGACCCAAACGGCGCTGGCGTCGCTAATGCCAAAGTGACTCTGGTAGATGAATCCACCGGGGCGGCCCGCGCCACTGAGTCAACGGCCGCGGGCGAGTATGTTTTCAGCGAAGTCGTTCCCTCGACCTATTCCATTAGCGCGGAAACTTCAGGGTTTAAGAAATTCGAACAGCATGGAGTGATTGTCGCCACTCAGCAACAAATCACTCTGCCGTTGACTTTGCAATTGGGACGAGTGAACGAGACCGTGGAGGTCACCGGACAAGCTCCGCTGATTGAATCATCCAACGCTTCTCAGGGACAGGTGCTTGACAATCAGAAATTGACAGACCTTCCCAATATCGGACGCAACCCTTTCATCCTGTCAAAGATTGCGCAGAATGTAATGCCTGTGGGCAATCCGGACTACAACCGGATGGAGGACCAGAGCGGTTCAGCTTCGATTTCGATCGCAGGTGGACCTGTCCAGAGCAACAACTATCTTCTGGATGGCGTGCCCATAGCCGATGCCGCCAATCGCGCGATTATTATTCCGTCCATAGAGGCGGTCCAAGAGGTGAAGGTACAAGCCAATACCTACGATGCCGAAATGGGGCGCACGGGCGGTGGCATGTTCAATACCTATCTCAAATCCGGGGGCAATAGTTATCACGGGAGCCTGTACGGTTCTACTCGCCAAACGGGTTGGGATGCGAACGGATTTTTTAATAACGCGGCAGGCCTTCCACTTCCCCCGCAGCCGAACTATACCTGGGGCGGCAGCGTAAGCGGCCGGATTTGGATTCCGAAGGTGTATGACGGGAAGAACCGGACGTTCTTTCTATTTGCAACCGAAGGTTATAACGACACGCAAGCGGTTTCGGTGTCAGCCTATACTCCAACCTTGCAGGAACGAGTGGGCAATTTTTCGCAAACAAACGCGCAAGGCGGGGGATTACAACTTATTTACAATCCCTTGAGTACCGTCCAGAACAGCGCCGGCGCCTACAGCCGCACGCTCTTCGCGGGCAATATGATCCCGTCCACCATGCTGAATCCCGTTGGCTTGGCAATCGCTAAAACGTTAGCTCTTCCAGCCACTCAGCCCGCCTACTACGGTGCTCCGGACGCCACCGCTGCTTCTTCCATTACTTCGCACGCCAGGCAATATGTAGGCAAACTGGATCAGGAATTTTTTAATTGGTGGCATTCCAGTTGGAGTCAAATCCATTACTTTTCAAAGTCTCCCGGGGCAAATTATTTTGGAGGCGTGTCAGCTCCCGAGCAATGGACTCTTCTGCGCGACGTTGACGCATCTGCCATTAATAATCTATTTACCGTTTCGCCCACTACGGTTGTGAATGTTCGATATGGGTTCAACCGTTTTCCAAACCAAACCTACACAACGACACAGGGCTTCAATGCGGCGTCGCTAGGATTTCCTCAGTCGTTTGCGACCCAGCAACAATATCCTACATTCCCAGTTATCTTCCTGACGAACGTTTATCCGGCGGATTCTCAAGGAGTGTTGGGAACCAACCAAAAATATGTCTACGATTTCGTTTCGTACAACTTGTCGGCTGGAATCTCAAAGAGCATGGGCCGGCACAGTTTCAAGGCGGGGTTTGATTTCCGGCGCATCATCGTGACAGGTAACAGCTTCAGCGATAGTTCTGGAAATTTTAGTTTCAACGGCGCTTTTACTCAGTCGAATCCGACGAGCGCGGTGAAGGGTACAGGCGCGGATCTGGCGGACCTCATTCTCGGCTATCCGGTTTCCGGCGACGCTCTTCTTTCCATAAAACTGAAGGATTTCACTAGTTACTATGGAGCTTATTTACAGGACGACTACCGCGTCACCAAAAAGTTGACCGTCAACCTTGGCTTGCGCTGGGAACGTGAAGACGGAGTGCAGGAAGCGAATAACGGTTTGGTAACTGGGTTCAATACGCAAGGCTTGAATCCATTGGCGGCAAACGTGCCCGGCCTTCAGCCGAAGGGATATGTCCAATTTGCCGGCATCAATGGACAGCCTACTAGCGTCGGAAATCCCAATTTAAATAAACTAAGTCCACGCGTGGGCTTCGCGTACCAAGTCGACCGCAAGACCGTCGTTCGCGGCGGTTATGGCATCTTCTGGGCGCCGCAGTTCTCACTTGGGTCGCCACTTGCCACGCCAGGTTACTCTACTACAACAAGCTATATAGCCACTACCAACGGCAATGCAACTCCGGCGGGAGTGCTTAGTAACCCATTTCCGAACGGGCTCACTGTTCCCGCCGGCAATGCTGCCGGACCGGCGACCGGTATTGGGCAAAGCATCTCACTTTTCTACCCAGGCGCGAAATCACCTCGGGTTCAGCAGTACTCGTTCGACGTACAACGCGACTTGCCGGGCGGGATCGCCTTCGAGGTTGCCTATGTGGGGTCGCACGCGACTCATCTGGCTGCGACTATCAATCAAAACGTACTCAGTCCAAGCTTATTCTCGTTAGGATCTCAGCTGAACCAATCGGTTCCTAACCCTTTTTACGGGCATGGCGGCACTGGTATTATCGGATCCCAAAATGTACAACGGTATCAACTCCTTCTGCCTTTCTCCACCTTCGGCCCAGTGAACTATTCAAATACTGATGTCGGAAAATCGGTTTACAACTCAATGGTTGTGAAGGGCCAGAAGCGCTTCAGCAAAGGCCTGACATTTCTTTCCACACTGACCTGGCAAAAAATGTATGACAACGTTGGCGCCAGCAACAGTCTAAATTCCGGTACGTCGGGAATCCAGAATCCATTCAACCTTACTGCCGAATACTCGTTAGCGGTCATTGACACGCCGCTTCGTTGGGCGACGGTGGCCAGTTATGAACTGCCATTTGGCAGAGGCAAAGCATATTTGAATAGTAGCCGCGCGTTGAGCTATGTAGTAGGCGGCTGGTCTGTCAACGCCGTCGGGATTTATCAGACTGGATTTCCCATTCCGATTGTTCAAAATCAGAACCTGAATTCGGCTTTTGGCTACGCTGGACAAAGGCCGAATGCGACTGGTATTTCTCCGGCAACATCCGGTAGTCTAGAGCAGCGGCTAAACAATTACATCAACCCGGCGGCATTCTCCCAAGCACCTCAATTTACGTTTGGCAACGTCAGCCGCCTCATTCCGCTGCGTGGTCCCGGTCAAGCAAACTGGGATATGTCGCTTTTCAAAGATTTTGTAATACGCGAACGGGTGAAGGCGCAGTTCCGGTTTGAGGCGCTGAATGCATTGAACACCCCGCTGTTTGCCGCTCCTAACAATTCTTTTGGCAGTGCCTCTTTCGGCAAAATTACATCGCAGATCAACCTGGCGAGAGAACTTGAATTGGCGCTGCGATTTTCTTTCTGAGCTACGTTAAGAACTATCAAAGGATTTCCATGAAAATTTATCGCCGCAATTTTCTAAAGTCGGCTGCATCCGCCGCTTTAGGCGTGTCCGTTCTTCCTCAGATTGGCCATGCGCAGAATTCCACCAAGGTGGCGATGCCCGTCTTCCCGCCACCTGATGCCCCAGGATATTGGGACAAGGTGCGAGATGAGTTTATGCTCTCGCGCGATACCGTTTTCTTTAATAACGGCACTATTGGCGCGATGCCTCGGGTTGTCTTTGAGCGAAATGTCGAGCACCTCCGCAAGCTAGCGGTTGACGTCGCTGAATGGGATTACAGCGGAGACGAGACAAACTGGATTGGAGGATACGGGCCGCAGACGGAGATCAGGACTAAAGCGGCGCGTCTCCTCAACGCGAGCGTTCCGGAACTTGCGCTGACCGAAAATGTCACTGCCGGCGTGAGTTTTGTCGCAAGTGGTTTGAATCTCGAACCTGGTTCTGAGATCCTCATCACAAATCAGGAGCACGAAGGCGGAAAGAGTGCTTGGCTGGTAGAGGCGAAACGCCGCAACGT
>DASXGT010000231.1:0-4260 GCA_036488895.1 Bryobacteraceae bacterium
TTATCAGGAACTTTATGAGCAGGTGCGCACAGAGGATTTGAGCGGATTCAAACTGGAACGCTCACGCTGGCAATTGCTCCTGCTGCGCGATGCCGAGAAGGAATATTCGATCAATACCGGCGACGAGATGCGCACGTGGCAACGCGTGGGGCTGGCGAAATTTTCGCGAAACCTGGCTACATTGGATGGCCATTTAATTCCGGGAGTATATGACCTGACGCTGGCGGCAAGGTCCCTGGTAGACGACAACTTCGCTTATGAGGTATGGCAGATGGCCAATCGCTACAGTGTGCAGCAAACCGAGGCCGATGGTATTGAAACCTTGAATGTTTCCGGCGAAGAGGTTTGGCTGCGGACGCGAAAGTTGCGCATTCGCCGGCGTTTACCACGCATCAAACAGCGTTTGAAACCGGCCGGGTTGAAGGCGCGCAAACGCGAGAAATTCCAAGGCGAATGGGCGAAAGACACCAATACGCTTTCCATTTGTTCGTATCCGCCGGAAGATCTGGTGATTGAGAATTACGGGCGTTTTCTGAAGCGGCAGGCCAAGACCAAAATCTCGGAAGAGCGTTCGCGCGTGGAACCATTTCTCTCCTCCATGCTGGACGGCGTGGATTTGCGCGAGACGGTGCGCAACTGGCACGAAGGCAAGCTCTTCGTACGGGAGATGGGCAAGTTTTCCGGCGATGTGGGCGCGCTGATCCTGATTTTCGATGAAGACCGGGATGACCGCTATACCTACCTGACCACCTGGCTGGGCGAGCACCAAAATGAATCGGATATGGCCTTCTATTCCACTCAGCCTTTTGAGCATTTAATCGGACCGGGAATCGGCCGGGCGGAATATGGCGGACTGCTGATGACCCTGCCGCCGCGCCGGCTTTACGATATTTGGAGCGATATCGACTACGAGACGGCGGAATCCAAAGCGGAGCGCCTGCTGATGGCCGGGCTGGATTATTCGATTGAGCGGAACGTGGTTTATATTGCCGCGAAGCCTCCCCGCAGCATCTTCCGGCAGCTAGCGGCGCGGGCGAATCGTAAGATTATTTACATCCCCGTGGGTCAACTGTCCCCCGCCAAGCTCAAAAAAATCCGGGCGGTACACGTTTTGGATGGCTATGAGCGGCGCGCCGAAGCCAAACAGTATCTTTGGTGAAACACGGCAGAAATGTCTAACTTTCGATATACTTTAAGTGTCGCCGGGTAATTTTTCATGAACAGCAGCTTTAAATGGGCCGTGGTCGGCAGTTCCGCTTGTGTTGTGGTACTGCTTTTGGTGGGCGCTAGAAGTGGACGAGCGGTAGCGCCGGATGACGTCTACGGACATTTGAAGGTATACACGGAGGTGCTGGAACGCATCAAGCTGGAATACGTGGAAGACCCGGACATGAAGAGTGTCACGCTGGGCGCCATTAACGGCCTCCTGGAATCGGTAGATCCGTTCGCCAGCTATTTGAACGCGGACCAATACCGCCAGTATGAAAAGGGCCTGGACACCTCAAAAGCGGATGTCGGCCTGATTTTGGCCAAGCGTTACGGTTACGTGGCGGTAGTGGACGTGCTGCCCGGATCCCCGGCCGAGAAAGCCAACATCAACACGGGCGATCTAATTGAAAGCATTAATAATGTGGCTACACGTGACATGCCGCTGGCTTATGCGGAGCAGTTGCTGCGCGGCGACTTGGGCTCCAAGCTCGAAGTTACGGTTTTGCGGTTGCGCAACCCCGATCCGCAGAAGATGACGCTGACTCGCGCCAATATTGCGTTACCCGACGTGGCGGCAAAGCTATTGCCGAACGACGTGGGCTACGTGCATGTCACCAGCTTGGCCGGAAACCGCGTGGCCGAGACGAAAACCAAGCTGCTGGACCTGAAGAAGCAGGGCGCGAAATACATGGTTTTGGATTTGCGCCACTCGTCCACGGGCGAACAGGAAAAAGGCATCGCGCTGGCGAACTTGTTCCTGGATAAGGGTGAAATTACTTACCTGCAGGGCCAAAAGACCGAGAAAAAGGATTTTACAGCCAAGGCCGAGGACGATGTTTGGAGCGGTCCACTGATTGTAATCACCAACCGTTCGACAGCGGGTGGGGCGGAAATTGCCGCGTCGGCTTTGCTTGAGGACAAACGGGCGCAAGTGGTGGGTGAGCGCAGCTATGGCGATGCCAGCCTTCGCAAGACTATTCAGATGGACGATGGCGGCGCGGTGATTTTATCCGTCGCGAAGTATTACTCGCCGGCAGGCAAGGCGATTCAGGACAACGGCGTCACGCCCAGCGTGCAGTTAGCGGAGAACGATAACTCGCCCGAGCTGGACCAGGATGGTAATCCCATACCCGGCACGGCGCCCAAGAACACCGAGGATAATTTGCTGAAGCAATCAATTGAGCTGGTCACTGGCAAGACAACGATCGCTCAACTGATGAATGAAGCGAACAATCCTACCAGCGCCGGAAATGGCCAACGCCCCATCCTGACCAACGGACCCAAAGATCCACGGCCGTAAATCGGGCCCTGACATGAGTTTTTAGGAATAGATTCAGAAATGCCTTTGTACGAGTATCAATGTGAGAATTGCGGTGACGTGTTTGAAATCATTCAAAAATTCGTCGACACTCCACTCACAGTGCATGAAAAGTGTGGTGGTCCGGTTCATCGTCTGCTTTCCGCTCCAGCGTTGATGTTTAAGGGCAGTGGGTGGTACGTGAACGATTACGCCAAAGGGGCGAACAATGCCGCCAACGGCGGTTCCAAGAAGGGCGAATCGTCGGATCATTCCAGTTCAAGTTCGGATACGAAAGAAGCGTCATCGGCCAAAAGCGATTCCGGCAGCAAGACTAAATCTTCCGAAAGCAGTACCTCTTCCACGACTCCCGCCGCGGCGTCTACTTCCTCATCTGATAAAAAATAAAGGGTGACTTCCCGACGTAAGTTTCTCAGTGCGGCGGCCGGTGCCGGCGTGAGCGCCCGCCTGCTAGCCGGTTCTTCTTTAGACGCGCCGCTCCAAACGAGCGCTTCTCCCAACGACAAAATCCAAATTGCGCTGATTGGCTGCGGCGGCCAAGGGCAAGCAGACGCGCGCGCATCGGTGGCGAGCGGCCTGACTAAATTGGTGGCGGCGGCCGACTGTTATGACGGACGTCTGACGCATATGCGGGAAGTCTACGGCCAGGACACGTTCGTCACCAAGAATTACCAGGAAATTCTGGCGCGCAAGGACATTGATGCCGTAATTATAGGCGCGCCAGACCACTGGCACCGTCAGATTATGCTGGACGCCATGCACGCGAAGAAAGATGTGTATTGCGAGAAGCCCATGGTCCAGCACCTTGACGACGGGCTGCCCGTGGTAGAAGCGCAGAAGCAAACCGGCCGGATCTTGCAGATCGGCAGCCAGCGAGTCAGCTCGGTGATTTATAAGAAAGCGCAAGAGCTGTTTCGCGCGGGCGCTGTCGGCAAGTTGAACATGGTGGAAGCCTGGTGGGACCGCAATTCATCCACCGGCGCTTGGCAGTATGCGATTCCCACCGATGCCGATACCGCAACTTGCGATTGGAACCAGTTCCAAGGGCGCGCGCCCAAGACGGAATGGGACCCTAAACGGTTTTTCCGCTGGCGCTGCTATCGCGATTACGGAACAGGTGTGGGCGGCGATTTGTTTGTCCATCTGTTTTCCGGACTGCACTTCATCACTGGCGCTATTGGCCCCACGCGCGTGTACGCCACTGGCGGCATCCGCTACTGGAATGATGGGCGCGATGTGCCGGATCTGTTTTTTGGATTTTACGACTATCCGGAAACGGCGGCGCATCCGGCCTTCAACCTGGTGCTGCGGGTCAACTTCGAAAGCGGCGCGAAAGAAAATTCGGGGTTCCGCTTTACCGGCAGCGAAGGCATCATGACGGTGGGCGACAACGTGACGGTCACGTCGGCCGCGCCAGAAACGCAGCCTGGCTATACCATCGACACATTTTCCGAGCCGCAGCAAAAAGCGTTCTTGCGGTCTTACCACGCCAAATATGCCGAAACGCGGCCTTCCCCCGCGTCCATGAAGAGCGGCAAGGAACAGACGTTTGCAGCGCCCGCGCACTACAACGATCTGCAGGATCATCACCGGAATTTCGCCTTGGCCGTGCGTTCGCGCAAGCCGGTGGTGGAAGACGCGGTGTTCGGATTCCGCGCGGCGGGTCCGGCGCTGGTTTCGAACATGAGTTATTTTGAAAAACGCGTGGTGGAATGGAACCCGGCCGCCATGCA
>DASXGT010000249.1:0-45416 GCA_036488895.1 Bryobacteraceae bacterium
TGCTCACCGCCGAGGCGCGGGTGGCCCTGACGCTGCGCCTGCTTGGAGGCTTAACCACGGAAGAAATTGCGCGCGCTTTCCTGGTTCCTGAACCGACCGTTGCGCAGCGGATCGTTCGAGCCAAACGCACTCTGGCTGAAGCGCAAGCCGCTTTTGAAATTCCTCACGGGGCTGAACGCGATGCCCGGCTGTCCTCGGTTCTGCAAGTTCTCTATCTCGTCTTCAACGAGGGTTATTCGGCCACCGCCGGGGGTGACTGGCTGCGTCCGGCGCTGTGCGAAGACGCGCTTCGCCTGGGCCGTATTCTGGCTGGGCTTGTTCCCCAGGAGCCCGAGGTTCATGGCCTAGTTGCCCTGATGGAGATTCAGGCGTCCCGTTCGCGGGCGCGCATTGGCCCGTCGGGAGAGCCCATTTTGTTGCTGGATCAAAACCGGGCGCATTGGGATCATCTCCTGATTTGCCGCGGGCTGGCCGCCTTGGAGCAAGCTCAAAAGCTTAGTAAGATACCCGGCACTTATACTTTGCAAGCGGCCATCGCAGCCTGCCACGCTCGCGCGGCTGCACCGGAGGAAACCAATTGGATCCGCATTGCTGAGTTATATGAAGCACTAGGGCAACTTGCCCCCTCGCCCATCGTGGAACTGAATCGCGCCGTTGCCGTCGGCATGGCCCACGGTCCGGCTGCGGGTCTCGCGGTGATCGATACACTCACCTCCGAGCCTTCGCTCAAGGCCTATCATCTATTGCCAAGCGTGCGCGGCGACCTGCTTGCCAAGCTTGGGCGATCTGGCGAAGCGCGCGCGGAGTTTCAACGCGCCGTTGACCTGACCCGAAACAGCCGCGAGCGCGAACTGCTGCTAACGCGCGCACGAGCATGCTCAGCGGATTAGGTGGGTTTGTCTCCGCAAATTCGTTGCAGAATTTGTAGGTGGTATCCATCGAGTCTCTACAGTTTCACTGGACGGTCACGGCTTAAAGGCTCATTGGAAATTCTCCAGGAGCATGATATCGGCGTTGTCCTCGTCCACTTCTGAGTAGAGGATCCAATGGCCATCCGGCGACACCGCCAAACCGGGAAGAGGCGCTACGGGAGGCTGCGGAAACTGAATAGTTCGACGTACCTGACGCGTAACGAAATCAAAGAAATGAAGCGACGGCGGTACGGCCGACGGAACGAAATAAACACCATGAGAGCCCACAGCCCAATAGCGTGGAAATCCGGCGGCGGAAAGCTCGGGTACGGGCGCTTCCACACCTCCGGCCGACGGTACCCGCCAAACTCCGGGCCGGTCCTTGAATTTGGTGTAGTAAACAAATTCGCCATCGGGTGATTCGTACGGCTCGAAACCTCCGCCGTAAGTAATTTGTATCGCCCGGCCACCTGCTGCCGGAATTTTCCAAATCTCAAATTGGCCTGTTTGCTTCGACGAAAAATAAACGAAGCGGCCATCGTGTGACCAATTCGGCACAACATTTTCGGCCGGACCTGAAGTCAACTGGCTTGGATTGCCCCCCTGGGCGCCAATAATATAGATATCCGGTTTACCGGTCAAGCGGGAATCAAACACAATTTCCGCGCCATTGGGCGACCAGCGCGGACTACCGACTCGGTAACCGCCCACCGACGTAAGCCTAAGGGGCTTCGATCCATCCCCGTTACAAACCCAAATCTCGGCCGACCCAGTGCGGGTCGAGACGAAAGCGATCTTGTCGCCATTAGGAGAAAACTGGGGACTATCCTGTGTCCGGCTAGATGCAATCCATTTCCGCGGCTGATTCGCCGTCCTTGAGAGCCTTTCAGGCATTTCAAAGCGCCAGATGTTCTCATTGAATACCGACTCCGAATAAGCCAGGCGACCGCCGTGAGCTGCAACGGCAGGCGAGTCAACCCCTTCCGGCACTTCCGGCAGGCGTTCCATAGACCCTCCCGACGCCGGAACTCGCCACAGCGTCAGCTCCGGTTCCTTCTGCAAGCTAAAAACAATGCTGCGGCCATCGGCCGTCCAGGTTTGATTTGAGATCACTGTATTTGCGCGCGTCAATTGCCGGACAGATCCCCCGGAGATGGGCACCGTATAAAGGTCCATAACCAGCGAACCTTTCCGGCGAATGAAGGAAACCGTGCGTCCATCTGGCGAGTAGGCCGGAGCCAGATCGATTACCCCAGTGCGCGGCGATGTGAGCCGGCGCCGGTTACCCGTTGCTATATTTAACAGGAAAACGCTTTCGGTGTCCCCTTCGGTCCGGTCCGTCAGGGCTAGTTCCTTCCCGTCGGGAGACCAAGAAAGCCGTGGTTCGCGCGAACGCTCTAAAGCGGTAAGCTTCCGCTCCGGTCCGCCCGTTTCGGGCACGGTGAAGATTTCGAACTTCTGGTCTTGGCCAGTCCCACGAATGAAGGTGACGTAGCGGCCGTCGGGAGTCCAAACGGGGTGCCGGTCCAGTGTTCCCTGCGTCAGACGCAAAGGGCTGCTCTCGCCTATCAGTTGAATGTAGATACTAAACTTGCCATTGCCGCCGCCGGTGTCTCCGTCCCAGGCGAAAGCGATCTTGGTTCCGTCAGGCGAAAACGCCGGATCGGTCTCATGTCCAGGAAGGGCTGTGAAGGGCACGATCCGAAGAACTGGACGCACTGTGCGGAAGCGGGAAATGGCTATCCAGATTGACATAGCTAGCACCGGAGCCAGAACCAAAGCCGCAATGGGCATCCAGGCTACTTTCTTTCTCTTCGCTCCAACAGAGGCAGCGCGAAAGAGACCAGAATCGATCTCCCGTTTCAACCGCGTCAACGCGGTGTGAAGTTCCTTGGCAGTCTGGTAGCGCGCCTCGCGATTTCGCTGCATCGCCTTGCCGATGATTTCTCCCAGTTCATGCGGAAGCTCGGGGTTCAAGCTGGCGGCGGCCTGCGGCGAGTGGTTCAAGATCGCGTCGAATACCAGCGCGTCCGTCTTTCCGGAGAATGCGGGCCGGCCTGTCGCCATCTCGTAGAGCACGGCGCCGAAGGCGAATAGGTCGGAGCGTGCATCCGTTTCCTCTCCGCATGCCTGTTCCGGCGACATGTAAGCGGCGGTACCTACGGCTTGCCCCGGCCAAGTGAGTTCGGAATTCCTCTGAAAATCGACTGCCAATAGCTTCGCCACGCCGAAATCGAGAATCTTGGCGTGGCCGCGGCGTGTCACAAACAGGTTCGCGGGCTTGATGTCTCGATGAATGACACCTTCGCCGTGCGCCGCATCGAGCGCATCGGAGATCTGGATCGCCAGGTTAAGGATTTGAATAGTCTCCAGCGGCCGTCCGCCAATGATGTGGCTGAGAGTGTGCCCGTCAAGCAATTCCATCACGAAGAAAGGCTGCCCACCGGCCTCTCCAATATCGAATACAGTGCAGATGTTTGGATGGTTCAGGGCTGAGGATGCGCGCACTTCGATACGGAATCGCTCCAGGGCCATTGGGTCGCCGGCAAACTCGCGCGGAAGAATTTTCAGCGCCACATTGCGACCGAGGCGTGTGTCTTCCGCGGCATAAACGGCGCCCATACCGCCCTCGCCGAGTTTCTCGATGATGCGGTAGTGAGCATAGGTCCGGTTTATTCGAATCCCCGGTCCGCCTTGGACGGCCAATTCGAGCGCCGCCAACTCCATGGCGGAAGACTCCATGAAACCGGCGCTCTCGATTTCTCCGGCAAGCAGGGATTCCACTTCGTTTTGTAGATCTTCGTCGCCGCCGCAAGCATGCTGAAGGAACGCGGCGCGAACTCCAGGTTCTTGCCCCGCGGCTTTGTGATAGAGCCTCTCTATCTCACGCCACCGCTCTGCGTCCATTTCTTAAAGTCCGCTGGCGGCCGGGCCGGCAGTTTGCATTTCACGGAACATCCATGCCTTTGCCAGCTTCCAGTCCCGCAAAACGGTTTCGGCCGACACATGCAAGACAGCGGCAGTCTCTTCTGCAGTCAGTCCACCGAAAAAGCGCAATTCCACCACTTGCCCCTTCCGTGCATCGATCTTCGTCAAAGCTTGCAAGGTTTCATCCAGCGCAACCAGAGATGCTGGCGGCTGTGAGGAAATCGAGGGGACCTGATCGAGAATGGTCTCGTCGAGCGCCACATCCGCGCCGCCGGCACGCTTCAGCCGGTGATGTGACCGGGCAAGGTCCACTAGAATACGCCGCATGAACCGTGCTGACACGGCATAAAAGTGCGCGCGGTCCTGCCAGGAAATACTACGTAGATCCAGTAGCCGGATGTATGCTTCATGGACCAACTCGGTGGCTTGCAGGCCGTTCCCGCTCCGCTCCCCGGCTGTATAACGGCGTGCCAAACACCGAAGTTCGGAATAAACCAGCGGCGCTAACTGGTCGAGAGCCTGTTGATCGCCCCGGCTCCAGGCGCATAGCAATCCGGTTACATCGTGCGCGGAATGCTCTGCCATAGAGGAAGTCCCAGGGAAGATAGCGCGAAAAGATTTTTTTTGCAGACTTTACGGTTTTCCAGTGTAAATGCCGCCTTATTCATTGAAGCTTACGAAAACTCCCGACCAAGGATATTAGCACCCAATGCAAATAGACGCTCGCGTACTTTGCTGTACAGATCCCGTTCTTCCGAAAACCCAGGTTCCGGCCCCCAATGGAGTATGGCGATTGCTGCTACCAAAAGCTTCGCCGCTTCCGCAAGTTTGGTCAGTGGCGGCATTGATGACTGGGTTGCTAATAGGCAGTTCTCCTTGTGGCGCGCAGAGCGAACTTCGCAACTTATTCCCGTTCCCAAACGAAAGCGGCGTTCTCGAAACTAACAATACAAGCGGCGATGGCCGAATTGACTTTCGCGGTCCATTCTTTCAAGCGTTAGGTACGAACGGCCGAAGTTGCTTTTCTTGTCACAAGCCGGATCAGGGCTGGACAATTTCGGCGCAGGGTATGCAGCGTCTCTTCGATGAGACGGGCGGCAAAGATCCGATCTTCAATACCTTCGATGGTTCGAACTGCGGAACGACGATAGACACCTCCAGACGTGAGGGGCGAAGGAAAGCATACAGCTTGTTACTCAAGCGCGGCTTGATTCGGATTTTTCTTCCGGCTCCCGCGCCCCTGCCCGCTGCCGGTGGTGCGGAGTTTGAGGTGGTCAGCGTGGATAATCCATACGGAGGCAGCGATACGGTTTGCGGAGACACCTCGACTCTTTCGATTTACCGCCGGCCTCTGCCCACGACCAATCTGAAGTTTCTGAGCGCCGTTCTTTGGGACGGCAGAGCGTCAACACCAACCTTTGCGCCGCCGCTGTTCCAGAAGATCACCTCCGCAACCTATCCAGCCTCTCTTCAGTCCGATCTGGCGGGGTTAACTGTAGCCGCCACTAACATTCACGAGCAAGGCAATATCACACCATCAGATCCGCGAGTGCAGCCGATTGTGGATTTCGAAAGCGGCCTTTACTCCGCGCAGACGATTGATTTCTGGGCCGGAGCCCTCGACAGTGCTGGGGCTAAAGGCGGCCCGCTGCCGATTTCGTCTACGCCGTTTTATATCGGCATCAACGATCCGTTTGGCTATCCCAATAATCCCCTCGGATGCGGCACGGGAGCAACGGCTTCACCGTGCACGCCATTCACTTCAACCATCTTCACTCTTTACGATGCTTGGGCTCGTGGCGAAAAGTCGTGGGCCGATCGCAGCCGATTTGCGCCGGGCGCGGAACGAAGGGCCAGCATCGCGCGTGGAGAGGCGCTATTCAACAACACTCCCATCAACATCACTGGCGTAGCAGGAATTAATGATGTACTCGGAGTGGAGACGTTTGCGGGACACTGTGGAACGTGTCACTCCGCTCCGGGTGTTGGCGATCACACGGTTTCCGCGCCGCTTAATATTGGTATTGCGGACCCGCCTCCGAACCACGCTCTGAATGCGCGCTACCTGCCGGTTTTTACTTTGAGAAATGTCAACCCCGCTTCGCCCGACTATGGATCGATCATTCGGACGACGGACCCCGGGCGCGCGTTAATCAGCGGAGCGTGGGCCGACATTGGGAAATTTAAGGGGCCGATTCTTCGTGGTCTAGCGAGCCGCGCGCCCTATTTCCACAACGGAATCGCCCGATCACTAGATGAAGTGGTGGACTTTTATAACAATAGATTCGATATCGGCTTCACTCACGAGCAGCGTGCCGACTTGGTTGCGTTCCTCAGCACGCTCTAAGTGCCAGCAGAGATTGAGAAGGAGAAAAAGAAATGAAATACCTAGTCAACACCACCGCGGGACCCGGATTCACTACGGCCGAGCAAACCGTGCAAGTTTTGGAAATGACCATTCTACCGGGCTTAGAGGCCCTCATTGGTCTCGAAGCTACCGGAAAGATTCTGGCAGGAGGCGTTCCAGTCGGAGACCGGTCTTTCGTGTTCATAGTAGAGGCGCCAGATAACGAAGCTGTGGACGAGTTATTACGAAGCCTTCCGATTTGGGGAGTAGTGAACTGGCAGGTGACCCCGCTACAATCTTTTGCGGGGCGCGCCGCGATCGAGCGCAAAGCTGCGGGCGCCATCAAAGCGGATAAAGCATAATCCCGGCTGAAACAGATCAGGATATTTATCATTGACGAAAGGAGTAAGTATGAACAAGATGCACATTGTTATTTTGGTGATCACCTGCTGCCTGGTAACTCGAGCAAAGGCCAACACCATCGACGTCACTTACAGCTTCGTTGGAGCGCAAACCGCGCCCCCGGTTGTGTCAGGTACGACTGTGACCATTGACGACGGTGCAACCGGCTCGATTCTTTCGGGTGACACCAGTCTGAACGCTATTTGGAATCCTGTTACGTGGAGCGACCACTCGGTAATCGATTTAACTACTGGACTGCTAAACGGGATCTTCAGCATGAAATTTGCCGATGGGAACACTCTGTCTGGAACTGTGTTCGAAGACGTCTCCAAAGTCCTCGCAACGAACACTGGCCCTATAACAGGGATCCTGACTTTCACCGGGGGAACCGGCGAATTTGCCGACGCTAGCGGATCGGTTTCGGGCGGAGGCATAATAGAAACCAATGGATGGACCATATCGGGGAGTGGAACATTCAACGCTCCAGCGATTCCTGAACCAGCGTCGGGGCCGCTACTCCTCAGCGGGTTGGCGTTTATCATTGGCGCGCTTCGGAAGTCGAAGGTGAAGAGCACCGTTCCACTATGGTTGTCGATTAATTCAACAAAACGCTGAATACGGGTCTGTCTTTACGAAAGGGAGTTGAAGGACAGGAAGGCGATGGCACCCAGGGCGATCATTGCACCGTGCGGCAAGCCAAGCGCACGTTCATGGCGAAAATCAAGCGCCGCGTTCTTTTGGAAGGGCCTGCGGACATGCAACAGTTCGCCGATGATTGTGGACAAGTTTAAGAGCGTCAAAAAAAGACGCCTTTTATACGCCACCAGCACCAGGGCGACTAAGCCTCCCAGAAGCGCGGTCGCTAGAAAAATATACAGCCAATTCCGTGGACCGGCGATCGCGCCGACCGCTGCCATCAGTTTCACGTCTCCGGCGCCCATGCCCCGCACCACAAAGAGTGGAAGGTAGACTAGCAGCGCAAGGCCAAGGCCCAGCAGAGCCAATTGCAGCCCCGCCGCCTGCAATAGAAAGCAGTTCAATCCCACGCCCAGAATCACACCGCTCAGATTTAACCAGTTTGGGATCTTGCGAATTTTCAGGTCATAACAAGCCGCGGCCAAGACCACGACCGTTAATACAACCTGTAAAAGAGGAGCCACCTTATTACTCATCGGCCCGCAACGGATTTTCTTTAGATCCGGCGGAAGCTCAGTTTGTCGCCACGCTGGGTGCCGGTACGCGCGACGGTTCCCGCCCGCAATTCCAGAACGGAATGCGCTAAGAGACAAACGCCGATCCGGCGCGGCGCTAAATTGGTCAAAATCTTCCGCACTGCAAAGTTGCGGTCGATAAATACCGCATCCAGCGGAATTTTCATGCCGAAGGTGTGAACCGCTTCGCAGGGTGTAATCCACAAACCGGACTCGACGGCCAAATCTTCCACTCCGAGCAAACCGCGGCGGCGCGCGGCGCTGGTATTCGCCAATTCAACGTGAGCGGCAAGCGTTAGCCCGCGCGTCAAATTCTCTATCGAATAAGCCGGGCTGGCTACCCGGGATGCGTCATCTGCTCCGGCTTCATCCACTTGTCAAACTCATCGGCGGTAAGAAAGCCCAGCTTCAGCGCCGCTTCCCGCAAACTGGAGCCATCGACGTGCGCCGTGTGCGCAATTTTGGCAGCCTTGTCATAGCCGACCACCGGATTCAAGGCCGTCACCAGCATCAGCGAATGCTGCAAATAATGATCGACCTGCGCGCGATTGACCTCAATCCCCCTGGCGCAATGCTCCGTGAAACTGTGGCACGCGTCCGATAACAGCCGCACGGAATGCAGAAAATTATGGATGATCACGGGCTTAAAGACGTTCAGCTCAAAATTACCTTGAGAACCTGCGAACCCGATGGCCGCGTCATTGCCCATTACCTGCGCCGCCACCATCGTGATCGCCTCGCACTGCGTTGGATTCACCTTGCCGGGCATGATGGAAGAACCAGGCTCATTCTCGGGGATAGTCAGCTCACCCAAGCCGCAACGCGGACCCGATGCCAGCCAGCGCACATCATTGGCAATCTTCATCAGCGAAGCCGCCAAAGTTTTGAGCGCGCCGCTAGCAAACACCAGCTCATCATGCGCCGAAAGCGCCGCAAATTTATTAGGATGTGAGCGGAAAGGCAAGCCGGTCAACTCGGCGATTTTGGCGGCTCCTAAGGCCGCAAACTCGGCCGGAGCGTTCAATCCAGTACCGACGGCCGTACCTCCCAGCGCGAGGTCAAACAGCCCGTCGAGCGAAGTATGCAGGCGTGCGATGTCACGGTCGAGCAATGACACCCAGCCGGAAAACTCTTGTCCTACGGTCAGCGGCGTAGCGTCTTGCAGGTGCGTACGGCCGATCTTCACCACGTCCGCAAACGCCGTGGCCTTCTGATCCAATACATCGCGCAGCTCAGTTACCGCTGGAGTCAACTTGCGAAGCACTTGGCCCGCCGCTGCAATGTGCATGGCGGTAGGGAAAGTGTCGTTCGAGGATTGCGACTTGTTGACGTCGTCATTCGGATGAATCGGTTTCTTGCTGCCAAGCACGCCGCCGGCCAACTCAATGGCGCGGTTCGAAATCACCTCATTGGCGTTCATGTTGGTTTGCGTGCCGCTGCCGGTTTGCCAGATGCGGAGCGGAAAATGATCATTCAGCTTGCCGGCGATCACCTCGTCAGCAGCTTGCACAATCAGGCGCATTTTTTCGTCACTCAGTTTGCCCAAATCGTGGTTGACCAGGGCGGCAGCCTTTTTCAGAAAGCCGAAAGCTTGGATCAGCTCGGGCGGCATTTTATCTTCGCCGATATCGAAATGATGGAGGGAACGCTGCGTTTGCGCGCCCCAGTAACGGCTGGAGGGCACTTCGATGGTGCCCATGCTGTCTGATTCGGTTCGATGTGTAGCGGACATTCTCTTCTATTGTGTGCTATCGGGACACTCCAAATGCCTGCTTATAATCGCGCACAAAGGTTGCTAAGGAATGCGGAGGGTTGCCGGTGACGTCCGCAACCGCGGAAGAGATGGTTTCGGCTTCGCCGCGGCGGTAGTGCGCGTAATCTTCGATAATGCCTTCCGCCTGCCAATCGGGAAATGCTAAACCGGCTGACGCTTGACGCATGGCCTGTTCCGGCACGTCGATGAACTGGACTAGCGTCCCTAATACCTCTGAAAGCTGCGCCGCCATCTCCGCGTGGGTCAACGCTTCCGGTCCGGTGGTTAACTTATTCATCTTGGCCTCAAAAACCGACTTAGATTCCGGATTACTTTAGATGGGATAAGGTTGGTAGCACTTAGATCGGAAAATACTCCAATGTCTTCCTTTCTTTCCAAGATGGGTAACTGAGTGGCTACGATATTACAAAGCTACTAGATCTTACATTTACCTAACAATTCGAGAGAATTCCGCCGGATATTGCACTTAAGCTTTGGCAAATAATTTTGACTTTCGCGCCTGACGAGCGGGCACCCTGTTGGGCCAGTGAACTTGTTAAAGTCATGAATGGATGGTTTAGATGAAAAAACCTGCTATTGGATTGTTTACAGTGCTGTTGCTTTCTCTCGTTCCTGCCATTGCGCAAGAACACGGTGGGGAACGGGGCGGGCATGTAGGGGGTGGACGGCCGCCGGCGCATGGTCCGGCTCCGATGCGGTCCCAACCGGCGCGTTCCGGGCAAGC
Source organism: Bryobacteraceae bacterium (assembly GCA_036488895.1). Classification (GTDB taxonomy): domain Bacteria; phylum Acidobacteriota; class Terriglobia; order Bryobacterales; family Bryobacteraceae; genus Bog-105. Next base: position 10,298 of record DASXGT010000249.1, read on the forward strand.
GCATGAGCAGGCACTTCGAAAGTTTGCCGACCAGCCTGGACATCCGGAAGCGCCGCACGTCCATCCAGATGGCAAGTGGATCGGGCATGATTCGGGCAGAAATGATGCGGCCTACCACCTCGATCATCCTTGGCAGCACGGACACTTTAACGGCGGGTTTGGGCCGAGCCATGTTTTCCGGCTAGCGGGCGGGACCCGGGAGCGCTTCTTTTTTAATGGCTTCTATTTCAATGTTGCCTCGGCTGATTATGGTTTTTGCGATGGATGGCTGTGGGATAGCGACCAAATCGTGATTTATGAGGATCCGGACCACGTTGGCTGGTACTTGGCTTACAACGTGAGGTTAGGTACGTACGTGCACGTCAGCTATTTGGGGAACAGCTAGCAAAAAGGCGGCTTGCAGCCAGGATTGGCAGCCCCACTTAAACAGACACGTCCCGCGCGTGGGGCGAGTAATGTGAGAATTTTTGCCTGGTTCGGTAACTGAAACTTGTGTGAATACGTTGAACTGACTAGAGTATCCCAAAGGAAATCCGTTTGAACAAGTTAAGGCGTTTTGGTTACCAAGGTGTAGGGTTGATTGTTTTTTTGGGTTTAGCGTTGCTTGCCATGGGGGCCAGCGAGCCCCAGCGCCGAATCAAGGGCAATCTTGACAACAGCGAAACGTTCACGGTGACAGGCAATACCCGGCCGATGTTGGCGCGGGCGCAGGATCAGGGCGAAGTGGATGCCGCGCTGCCGTTGACGCGGATGACGGTGCATTTCACGCTATCGGCCGCGCAAAGCGCCGATCAACAACAGTTGTTGAAACAGCAGGCGACCCGCAAAACGAGCCAGTATCATAAATGGCTGACTCCAGAGGAGTATGGGGCACGTTTTGGCGTCAACTCCGCCGATCTGGAACAGATGACCGCGTGGTTAGCACAGCAGGGCTTCTCCAACATTGAAGTGGGACGGAGCCATACCTCGATCAGTTTCTCCGGAAACGCCGCGCAAGTACAAAACGCGTTTCATACCTCGATTCATCATTACGTTACGAGCGACGGGAAGACACACTTTGCAAATTCGAGCGATCCAGCGCTGCCGAAGGCGCTGGCGGGGATGGTGGCGAGCATACGCGGATTGAATGATCTGCATCCGGCACCGCACGCGCGGCCGCATTTCACGTCGAGCATTAGCGGCAATCACTTCCTGACTCCAGACGATTTCGCCACGATTTACGACCTGCAGCCGCTGTATGGCAATGGGATCGATGGGACAGGCCAAAAGATCGCGGTGGTGGGACAGACGGATATTGCGTTGAGCGATATTGAAGCGTTTCGCACAGCGGCAGGATTGCCTCCGAATGATCCGCAGATCCTTTTGACGGGGACCGATCCGGGCACAATTGCGGACGACGAAGGCGAATCCGATTTAGACATTGAATGGGCGGGTGGCGTGGCGAAAGGTGCAACGATCCTCTTCGTCACTTCGACCGATGTTTTCACGTCGCTCACCTACGCGATTGAGAATAATGTGGCTCCGGTGATTTCGATCACGTACGGCAACTGCGAGGCATCATTAGGAAGTGCTGAAACGACTGCCTTAAATACGCTTTTGATACAAGCCACCATGCAAGGCCAAACAGTAGCGGCGGCATCCGGCGACTCGGGCGCGGCGGATTGCGACACCAAGAATACAGCGTCTTCGGGACTCGCGGTGGACTTTCCAGCCAGTTCGCCGTATGCCACGGGGTTGGGCGGAACTGCATTCAATGAGGGGGCAGGAAGCTACTGGAATACTACAAACAACACATATGGCGGGTCTGCTATAGCGTACATCCCGGAAATTGCCTGGAACGACACTAGCCTCGGCCAGGGCTTGGCGGCTAGCGGCGGCGGCGCCAGCATCTTTTTTACCAAGCCTACTTGGCAGGTGGGCGCAAGCGTTCCGAATGACGGCGCGCGAGACGTTCCCGACCTGGCTTTGGATTCCTCGCCGAGCCACGACGGGCTACTTTATTGCACGGGCGGGTCCTGCGTCAGCGGGTTTCGTGACGCTAATCAAAATCTGACGGTAGTGGGTGGCACTTCTGCCTCGTCACCGACTTTTGCGGCGATTGTGGCGCTTTTGAACCAGCAGACCAAGAGCGTTCAGGGGAATATGAATCCGACGCTCTATACGTTGGCGTCATTTTCCACGGATGCGTTCCACGATATTACTTCGGGGAACAATATCGTACCGTGCCGCACGGGGACGCCCAATTGTCCTGCGAGTCCGGCGACTTTGCAGTTTGGCTATTCCGCTGGGACCGGCTATGACCAAGTGACGGGCTTAGGCTCGGTGGATGCCTATAATCTGATCCGGGAATGGACCGGCGATTTCTCGGTTTCGGCGAACCCGGCGACGCTTTCGATTGCGCGCGGCGCGTCAGCCAGTGCGTCGGTTGCGGTGGCGTCGGAAGGTAATTTCGCGGGAACGGTGAGTTTCACCTGCACGGTCTCAACCTCATTGACCAATACCTCTTGTTCCATTCCGGGCACCATTTCCGGGTCGGGCACGGCGACGCTTACCGTCACGACGGGGGCCACGGCTGGCGCACCGGGTTGGCGGCAATTCGGGAAATTCCCTTGGCAGATGATTGCGTTGGGTTGGTTGCTGGTTCTCAGCAGCTTTTTCTACATGCGGCAGTCCGGGCGGTTGAGGACCAGCCCCACGCTTTGTGCTTTTGCTTTTGTGCTGGTGTTGACAGGTTGCGGCGACGGCAACGGTGGCACGAGCAGCAATATCAGCCCGGTTGTGCCGCCGGTCACCACTGAGACCGGTACGGTCACGATTAACGCCACGAGTGGAACTTTGACGAATAGCGCAACGATTTCAGTTTCGGTGCCTTAGGGTTACAGCCACCAGTCTTGTGAGTGCGTGTTAGGATCGACGACTGCGGCGGGTTGAATGTCCTCGCGGCGGCAGATCCAGCAGAGCCAGTCGCCTTGGACGGTTTCTTCGATGGGCTGGAAGTGTTTGGGCGGGTTATCCGCAATAAAGCCGGAAAGGATCAGCAGACCCGCAGGCTTGAGGATGCGTTTCAGGTCAGCGGCGATGTGGTCAACAATGCGGGCGGAGATGTTGGCAAGCACCAGGTCGGCAATAGCGGGGCGGACGGCGTCGGCAGAACCGAGGAAGAGCGGCGATTGGATGTGATGACGGGCCGATTGCATGGCGTCTTCGTGAATGTCGCAGCTGAAGATGGGACCGGCATTTAATAAACGGGCGGCAGCGGAAAGAATGCCTGAACCGCAACCGATATCGAGTACGCAATCCCCCGGCTTGAGATGCTTTTCCAGCGCTCGGAGACAAAGTTGAGTGGTTTCATGGCGCCCGGTTCCGAAGGCTGAAGCGGCGTCCATGTTAAGGCGAAAACGCCCGGGAGGAACGGCGGAATCCAGCCACGGCGGGGCGATGAAGAAACGCTCGCCGATCAAGATGGGATCCCAATTTTCCCGCCTGAAGACCGGCGGACCGATCGATTCGCGGCGAAATTCCCCGTTCAGAAACTGAAGCTGCGCGGGAGCGATGGCGTCTTCAAAAAAAGCGCGCAGGCCGATGGGCTCTTCGATGATGCCGCTAGTTCCCTGCTCCCATAGCGTTGCGATGAGCGTATCCTGATCGTCAGGATTCGATGGTATGAGGATGGACCACATGATCTTTGGAAATGGCGCGAAGCCAGTCTAAAAAAGTCCGTTGCGCGGTGCCGAGGACATGCTGGCGGATGCGCATGTAACCGATGCGGCGGTAGGCTTCACGCTCAAGCGGCAGAAATTTGCAGTCGGTCTCGCCTTGCACGGCCATCCGGGGCACTAGGGAAATGCCGAAGCCCGCCGAGACAAGCGGGAGGATACTGGAAAACTGGTTGCTTTCAAACATGGACGTGAAGGTGGTGCGGGCGCGGCTGCAGACGGTCAAGGCGTTGTCGCGGAAGCAGTGGCCTTCCTTCAGCAGCAGCAGTTTTTCTTCACGCAGCTCGGGCAGGCTGACGCTGGATTCGCCGGCTAAACGATGGCGGCGGCCGACGGCGACCAGGATGGGTTCGCGGAAGAGGTCGCTACAGACAACATCGGGCGATTTTACGGGCGGGCTGACGATAGCGAGGTCTATTTCGCCGGATTGCAACAATTCCAGTAGTTTGGGCGTGATGTCTTCGACCAGACGCAGGTTTACATCGGGATATTTTTCGGCAAAGTTGTTCAAGTTGGGCGCGAGGAAGTACGGCGTGATCGTGGGGATACAACCGACGGCCAAGCGTCCGGCCACGCCTAGCCGGAGAGATTCAAGAGTGGCGCGCGCGCCGTTCACCTGGCGGAGGATCTGCAGGGCTTCAGGCAGGAGGGCGCGGCCAAATTCGGTGAGCTGCACGCCGCGGCCCAGGCGGTCAAAAAGCTTGGAGCCAAGGTCGCTTTCGAGGCGTAAGATCTGCTGCGAAAGGGATGGTTGGGCGATGCCTTCCTGCGTGGCGGCTTTGGTGAAACTGCCGGTTTGCGCAACTGCGCAGAAATAGCGAAGTTGGTGGATTTCCATGGCGATGCTGCTAATTACAGAATGACATGACTCATAGGTCCGACCTATGGGTGCAATATGCGTCCTGGGCTAGGCGGGTTACACGGATGGGGCTACCATTGATGAAGATATCCAGAAAGGAAATCCCAGTTCATGGCAGAAGACAAACCCCAAAAGATTGAACAATGTCCACTGATGACGACCAATGCAGGCCGTCCGGTTGGCGACAACCAAAATTCGTTGACAGTTGGACCCCGAGGACCGCTTCTATCGGAAGACTACGTTCTGTTCGAGAAGATGGCGGCGTTTAATCGCGAGCGCATTCCAGAGCGCGTGGTGCATGCCAAAGGCGCCGGGGCCTACGGTACGTTCACGGTTACGCACGACATCAGCAAGTACTCAACAGCCAAGATATTCAGCAAAGTCGGCAATCAATGCGACATGCTAGCGAGATTTTCGACGGTAGCGGGTGAAAAGGGTTCAGCCGATACGGCGCGCGATCCGCGCGGCTTTGCGCTGAAGTTTTACACGGAAGAGGGTAATTGGGATATGACCGGCAACAACACGCCTGTCTTCTTCATCCGCGACCCTCTGAAATTCGGCGATTTTATCCACTCGCAGAAGCGCATCCCGCAGACGAATCTGCGGTCGCCAACCGTGATGTGGGACTTTTGGTCGCTATCGCCGGAATCGCTGCACCAGGTGACGACGTTATTTTCCGATCGCGGCACCCCCGATGGATTCCGTCATATGCATGGATTTTCCAGCCACACGTTCAGCTTGATCAACGCGAAGAATGAACGGTTCTACGTGAAGTGGCACTTCCTGACTAAGCAGGGCATCAAGAATTTGTCCGCGGAACAGGCAGACCTGATTGCGGGTACCGACCCCGATTACGCCACGCGCGATTTGTTCGAAGCGATTGAGCGGGGCGATTTCCCGAAGTGGCGCGTAGCCGTGCAGATCATGCCTGAAGCGGAAGCGGAGAACTACAAAGTCAATCCGTTCGACCTGACAAAGATCTGGTCGCACAAAGACTACCCGCTAGTGGATGTGGGCGTGATGGAATTGAACCGCAATCCGCGGAACTACTTCGCTGAGATTGAGCAAGCGGCGTTTTCGCCGGTGAATGTAGTACCTGGCATGGGCTACTCCCCGGATAAGATGCTGCAGGCGCGGTTGATTAGTTATCCCGACGCGCATCGCTACCGTTTGGGTGTGAATCATGAAGCGTTGCCGGTGAATGCACCGCGCTGCCCGGTTCATACCTACAATCGCGATGGCGCGATGCGCTTCGACGATAATGGCGGCCCTGGTCCAAACTATGAACCGAATAGCTTTGGCGGCCCGGTGGGAGACCACAAGTACGTGGAACGGCGTTATTCCACATCAGGCGAAGTGGGACGCTACAACCATCGCGAGGGCAATGACGACTATACACAAGCGGGCGACCTATTCCGGTTGATGAAGCCGGACGAGAAGGCGCGCTTGATTGCGAACCTGGTCGGGCATATGTCGGGTGTTCCCGAGCGCATCCAGAGACTACAGATCAGTCATTTCATGAAGGCCGATCCGGCATACGGACGCGGCGTGGCTGAAGGGCTTGGCCTCAAGGTGAAAGAAGAAGAATTGGTGGGCGCGAAGTAAGTTCGCTATAACAAAGTGATAAAAGGGCCGGGTGGGCGGAGACGCCTGCCCGGCCTTTTTCTTTGTTTTGCAGTAGACTTAAGTTATGGCGATGCCAGCCAGTACGCGCCCTTCCTTGTTCGGATCAGACTGATCTGACTCCAATTAACCGCACGTTCGCGCGGGTTTCCTCCGATTTTTAATTTGTAATCCGAGGTGTCTTTATGTTGACTCAGATAGCTCGCAATCCGCTTTTACCGCATTTAGTAACGGCGTTGCCGGGGCCGAAGGCTGCCCAAATTATTGCGCGGGATCAGGCGGTGATTTCCCCGTCGTATACGCGTGGTTATCCGTTAGTGATGAAGCGCGGCGAAGGCGCCGTGGTCGAAGATGTGGATGGAAACCACTTTCTGGATTTCGCGGCGGGGATTGCGGTGGTGGCGACGGGGCATTCGCATCCACGAGTGGTGAGCGCCATCCAGAAACAGGCGGCCGAGTTCCTGCATATGTCGGGAACGGATTTTTATTACGAGAGCATGGTGCATCTGGCTGAACGGCTGGCGAAGCTGTCGCCTGGAAACGCGCCGCGACGGGTGTACTTCGGTAACTCAGGCGCGGAAGCAATAGAGGCGGCCATCAAATTAGCGCGGTATCACACCGGGCGGGATAAATTCGTGGCGTTTCTGGGAGGCTTTCACGGTCGCACGATGGGCGCCCTCTCACTCACCGGCAGCAGAGTGACCCAGCGGCGCGGATTCCATCCTCCGCTTCCGATTCAGCATATTCCCTATGCGTATTGCTATCGCTGCGCGTATGGGAAGGAGCCTTCCACTTGCCATGTGGAATGCGTGAAGGTGCTGGAAGAACAGCTATTTAAAACAATTTTGCCAGCGGAGGAAGTGGCGGGAATTGTGGTGGAGCCGATTCAGGGCGAGGGCGGGTATCTGGTTCCTCCGGCTAAATTCCATGAAGAGCTGCGGCGCGTGGCGGATCAATACGGCATCTTACTGATCCATGACGAGGTGCAGAGCGGGATGGGCCGTACGGGGCGCATGTTTGCTTCGGAGCATTTCGGGGTGACGCCGGATATTGTGACGCTGGCGAAGGGCATTGCAAGCGGGATGCCGCTATCGGCTACGGTGGCCCGGGCAGAGGTGATGAACTGGCCGCCGGGGGCGCATGCTTCGACGTTCGGAGGCAATCCAGTATCAATTGCGGCGGCGTTGACGACGATTGAATTGCTGGAAGAGGAATTGTTGCAAAATGCCGCGCGTATGGGGGATTATTTATTGGCGCGGATGAACACTTGGCCTCAGCGGTTCCGGCATGTGGGTGATGTGCGCGGGCGCGGCCTGATGATTGGATTTGAATTGGTTTTGGATCAGGAGACAAAGGAGCGGGCTCCAGCGCTGCGGGAGCAGGTGGAGGCTCTGGCGTTTGAGCGCGGCTTATTGATTTTGGGTTGTGGACAGAATAGTATTCGGCTATGCCCGCCGTTGGTGATTACGCGTGATCAGGCGGATTTTGCGCTGGATACGCTTGAGGCGTGTTTGGCGATGATTTGATGACGTGGCGGTAGTCTAAGCGGTATGGGCGATTCGAACGTTTTGGAAAAACTGAAAGACGGGGTGCGGCGGTTTCAAGCCGGGGTGCACGCGGAGAAAGCAGATGAATATCATCGGGCGGCGACGACGCCGCAGCGGCCGCATACCTTAATTGTGGCTTGCGCGGACTCGCGGGTGGATGTGGAGGCGATCACCAACTCGGGTCCCGGCGACGTATTCGTGACGCGGAATATCGGCAACATGGTCCCCGGATATGGGGAGATGCTGGGCGGCGTGAGCGCCGTGATCGAATATGCGGTGGCCGCGCTGAAGGTACAGCACGTGGTGGTTTGCGGGCATTCAGACTGCGGCGCGATGAAGGCATTGTTAGCTCCGGGGTCCACGGATAACATGCCAACCGTCAGGAGTTGGCTGACGAACGGGCAAGCGGCCTTGGCCGTGGCCGGTACACTCAGCGATCCTGACGACCAGCCGAGTAAGCGGCTGCGGCGTCTCACTGAGGAAAATGTGCTGATGCAACTGGCGCATTTAAAGACACATCCGAGCGTGGCGGGAGCCATCGCGCGTGGGGAACTGACGGTTTCTGGTTGGGTCTTTGAGATCGGGACGGGCGAAGTGCGCATCGCTGAGGATGGCAATCGGACGTTCGTGCCGGTTAGCTAAGTTTAACGGATGATCGCGCCCAAAAATCCGCAAATCAGACAACTGGTGCGTTATATCGGGTTAATGCTGCTGGGATTGCTGGGGTGGGACTTCGTAATCGTGGTGGCGTTCAAGGTATTGCATTGGGAGTGGGTTGGTTCGAGACATGTACCGCTGGCATTGTATGGGTCGGCAATCGGCATAATTGTTGGGTTCCGGAATAACTCGGCCTATGGGCGATGGTGGGAGGCGAGAATCCTCTGGGGGCAAATCGTCAATAGCAGCCGGAGCCTGGCACGGCAGGTGTGCGTGGCGATGTGCCCGAATGACACGCAGCCACCCGGCGCGGAGAAAGACCAAAAGGCCGATCTGCTACGGCAGATCATCTACTACCAGATTGCGTTTGTGCACGCGCTCCGGCAGCAATTGCGCGGACTGGATCCGATGGCTGAAATACGCAGCCTGACGGCCCAGGAAGAACACGCTGCGCTGGCCAAGGAGAAGAATGTTCCACTCGCCTTACAGAGGAGGATGGGGACGATGTTGCGGCAAGCGCGGCAGCGCGGCTGGATCGACAACTGGGAATGGCAGTCAATAGACCGGAACCTTGACAATTTGATGGGCGCGCAGGGCGGCGCGGAGCGGATCAAGAACACCCCGATGCCGAAGCAGTATGACTTCTTTCCGAAACTGTTCGTGCAGATTTATTGCCTGATGCTGCCGGTGGGGATGGTGGAGAACTTGGGGTGGATTACACCGGTGGGATCTACGCTGGTGGGGTTTATGTTTCTAGCGCTTGAAGAAATCGGCCGCGACCTAGAAGATCCGTTCGAGAACGCGATTTACGATGTGCCGATTACGGCGATTTCTAAAACCATCGAGATCAATTTGCGGCAAATGCTGGGGGAAACGAAGTTGCCGGAACCGGAAAAACCAGTACGGGGTGTATTGTGGTGAGGCTTACTCACCGGTACTAGGAAAGCCAATGCGGCGTCTGGGTGTTGCCTCAGCCGGGGCATCAATGAGATTTTGGATCGTGTCGAAAACAGCCTGGATCTGACCGTCCTGTTCGGTTTCGTGCCATTCTAGCTTCTCAACGCGCCGGGTGAGCTCCGCCCGCGACGCAAGCACCTCGCGCAAGCGCACGAAAGTACGCACAATGCCGATGTTCACTTCGATAGGCTGGCGGCTGCTCAGTACTGAGGAAAGCATCGCAACTCCATGCTCTGTAAGGACATACGGGAGATAGCGCGACCGCCTTTTGAGGTCACGGATTGTGACCTCAATGCTAGGAAGGCTGCCTCTTCCTTGTTCAGACGAAACATGAAGTCCTCGGGAAACCGGAAGACATTGCGTTTTACGGCCTGGTTCAGGACCTTTGTTTCCACCTCATAAAGAGCGGCCAGGTCTGAATCGAGCAGCACCTTTTGACCTCGGATAAATAAAATGCGGCTTTCGACAACCGCAAGAGCAAGTTTGGCGGCGGATTGCATAAATTTGGACCTCGAAGTAGTAAGGTGGCTGTCGCCTTGGATTATTCGCTGAATAAAAGTTACTCAAAAGCCAAAAATTCCTGAGATTTCTACGCTGGTCCGCCTACTAGCACTGTGGAGATGTCTCGGTCGTCCGAGGAAAGGTGATTGAATGACAGATGAAAGCGGTGAAAGAACCCGCTGGCAGCTCGAGCCCCGTCAGATACTGTGGAAATTAAGTGACCGGGCGCGGCAATTCCGGCAAAAACAAGCGCTGACTGCGGTTGCGGCGCTGGGCCGGCGGGGCGAAGATATCGCTCACCGTTACCTACGCGGCGCCGGATATATGGTGGTGGCGCGGAATTACCGGCCGGGGGCCGATTCGGAAATTGACATCGTCGCACGGCGAGGTGAATTGGTAGTCTTTGTCGAGGTAAAGACTCGGACATCGGCGGCATTTGGTAGCCCGGAACGGGCCATTGATATAGAAAAAGAGAAAAATATTGTAAGGGCGGCGCGCAGCTTTGCGACACGAGCGGGGATGGAGTGGAACCGTGTCAGGTTCGATACCATTTCGGTGGTGCTCACCAAGCCGCCATCGATTGTTCATCAGATGGATGCCTTCTTCCATGGGCGGGCGAATTGACCACATGTTACGGTAGTGGCTGATTCATGGCTTGGTTCACACGTCAAAAACCACCGATTGAGGACGGCGGCGAGGGAGAGAAAAGCGTACGCACGGAAGGGCTGTGGCGGAAGTGCGACGCTTGCGGGCAGATCATTTGGGCGAAGTCCGTGGAAGAGAACCAGGATGTTTGCACAAAATGTGGATATCACTTCCGGATCACCGCCAGGGAGCGCGTGCGGCAGCTTTTTGACGGGGGCGAATATACCGAACACGACACCGGGCTGCGGTCTTCCGACCCGCTTGGATTTGTCGATTCCAAACCTTATACGCAGCGTTTGAAGGACATGCAAGCGGCCACTGAGCTGCCGGATGCGGTGATATGCGCGAGCGGCCTGATGGACGGACGCCAGGTACAGATTTGCGCGCTGGAACTAAAGTTTATCGGCGGCAGCATGGGCGCGGTCGTGGGCGAGAAGATTGCGCGCGCGATAGAGCGTTGCTTGGCGGAATCGACGCCGTTGATTATTGTTTCGGCATCGGGCGGGGCGCGCATGCAGGAAGGCACGATTAGCCTGATGCAACTGGCGAAGCTCTCAGCAGCGCTGATGCAAATGGATGAAGCGCGGCTTCCGTATATCAGCGTTTTGACTGATCCGACCACTGGCGGAGTAACGGCCAGTTTCGCTATGCTGGGCGACTTGAATATTGCGGAGCCTGGAGCGCTAATCGGTTTTGCCGGGCCGCGGGTGATTGAACAGACGATCCGCCAAAAGCTGCCGGATGGATTTCAACGCAGCGAATTTCTGCTGGAACACGGATTTCTGGACGCGATTGTCAAACGCACTGAGTTGAAGGCTTACCTCTCAAACGCATTAGCGTTTTTCGTCAACTGATCTTCGTCAAATGACCTTGGGCGCATTCGCGACAATGGTTATGAATGTTGCAATTGACTGGAGCCGGTAAGCGGTTCGGACACAAACTCCTTTTCGAACAACTGGACTGGCTGATTACGCCCAAAGAACGCGCGGGATTGGTGGGCGGGAACGGCACGGGCAAATCGACGCTGCTTAAGGTGATCGCCGGTATGGAGCAGCTTGATTACGGCTCAAGCTCGGCGATGAAGGGTATCCGGCTGGGCTATCTGCCGCAGGATGGCTTGCAGGTGAGCGGGCGCAGCGTTTTCGCCGAGTGCATGAGCGTGTTTGCGGGCGTGAAGGAGCTGGAACAAGAACTGGAGACGCTGACCGGCCGCATGAGTGAAATCGATCCTGCAAGCGAGGAATACGGGCAGGTGGCGGACCGGTTTGAGCGGGTGGATAGCGAGTTCCGGGCGCGCGATGGGTATGCAATTGAATCGCAGGTAGGCGCGGTTTTGGCTGGCCTAGGATTCGGCAAAGACGACTGGCTGCGGCAGACCGAGGAATTTTCAGGCGGTTGGCAGATGCGGATTGCACTTGCCAAATTGCTGCTGGAAAAACCGAATGTGCTGCTGCTGGATGAGCCGACTAATCACCTTGACCTGGAAGCACGCAATTGGCTGGAAGAATACCTCACTAACTACGAACACGCTTATATTCTGATTTCGCATGACAGGTATTTTCTTGACGTGACGGTGAAGAAGATCGCAGAAATCTGGAATAAACGGGTCACGTTCTACACAGGCGGCTATGAGAAATACCGGACGCAAAAGGCCGAGCGGCTGGCGCAACTGGAATCGGCGTATAAGAATCAGCGCGACAAGATTGAACAGTTAGAAGCCTTCATCAATCGCTTTCGGGCGCAAGCTACCAAGGCCAAGCAAGTGCAGAGCCGAATCAAGGAATTGGAGCGCATTGAGCGGATAGAACTGCCGCCGGAAGAGGAAACCATTCATTTCACGTTTCCGCAGCCGAAGGCGAGCGGCCGGATTGTGGCAACGTTCAAGGGCGTAGCCAAGAACTACGGCGAGAAACACATCTTGCGAGATGTGGATTTCACTATCGAGCGCGGCGACCGCATTGCATTGGTGGGCGTGAACGGCGCGGGAAAATCGACGCTCATCAAGCTGCTGGCCGGTACGGAAACATTGAGCGGCGGCGAGTATACGCTGGGGCACAACGTGCAGGTAGATTATTTCGCGCAGGATCAATACAAGGAACTGGACCCAAACTCGCGCGTGCTGGACGACCTAGCGGAGGGCTCGCCGCGCACGCCACAAACCGAGTTGCGAAATGTGCTGGGCAGTTTTCTGTTCAGCGAAGACGATGTGTTTAAGCGCATCGGCGTACTGTCAGGTGGTGAGCGCAACCGTTACGCGCTGGCTAAAATGCTGCTGACGCCTTCGAATTTTCTGCTGTTGGACGAGCCGACAAACCACTTGGATATGCGCGCTAAGGACGTGCTGCTGGAGGCTCTGGAGAAGTTCACGGGGACGGTGGTTTTTGTTTCACACGACCGCTATTTTCTGGAGCAGCTAGCGAATCGCGTTTTTGAGGTGGCAGGTGGTGAAGTGCACGTATTCCCGGGCAACTTCGTGGATTATTTGTGGCGGAAACAAGGGGGCGCGGAGAAGGCTCCAACGCTGGATGATGTATTAATTGGGACGCCTCCGGCGCAGCCAATTGCCATGCCTTCGCCGGCCAGCAACGCGTCCGGGAAGCGGATCAATCCAATCAAGCTTAAGCAAATGGAGCAGCAGTCCAAGCAGTTGGAAGATAAGATTGCGGTGCTGGAGGCGGAAATCCAAAAAGGCGAGCTGCGGCTTTCGGACTTTGTTGGAGCGGATGAAGCGCTGCGGCTTTCTAATTTACTTACAGCGCAGCGGGCGGACTTAGAGACAGCGATGGAAGAATGGGAGAGGTTGACGCAAGAGATGGAGGCTACGGCATAACGCTGGCGTTAGCCATGGTACGATTCGTGAGTTGTTTTTAAAGCGGCGTAAGCTGCCAGGAAAGTAAGACCGTGCATCAACCTGCCCCAGACCAGCCATCGACGCGGCTCCCTGTGGTTGGAATTGGCGCTTCAGCCGGCGGCCTGGAAGCGTTTCTTGAATTATTAAGCGCTCTGCCACCCACAACAGGAATGGCATTCGTCGTCATTCAGCATCTGGAACCAAATTACGCGAGCCAGCTTGCTGAAATTCTATCCCGCTCCACGGAAATGCCGGTCGGCCATGCCGAGGATGGGGAACAGGTTGAAGCTGACCACGTTTACGTAATCCCACCGAACACGGTGATGACGATCGAAAATAGCGCGCTGCATCTGGCGCCGCGGTCGGAAAGTTCAAAACCGTATTATCCGATTGACGTGTTCTTTGAATCGCTTGCGGCAGATCAAGGCCCAGACGCGGTCGGCGTCATCTTATCTGGTACAGCGTCTGACGGGGCTCATGGGATACAAGCCATTAAGGCTCAACTTGGCGCGACTTTTTGCCAGGATGAAGGGTCCGCCAAATATGGGAGCATGCCGCACAGCGCCATCGCTACCGGAGCGGTAGACTTTGTGCTGCCGCCCGCGAAGATTGCCGAAGAGCTGGCCAGAATGAATTCTAATGGGTATCTAACGGCACCCATTGAGCAATTGGAAGATCCGCTTGCGGCCGGCGAAACGGATGGCGAGCTGCAACAAATACTCGACCGCCTGAGGAACGCGACCAAAGTCGACTTTACGCACTACAAGCAGAGCACAATCCGGAGGCGCATCGGACGCCGGATAGTGGTTCATCATCTCAGAGATTTACGCGAATACTTAGAGTATCTTGAGGGACATCCCGCCGAAATCCACGATCTTTACCGCGACGTGTTGATCAGTGTTACCTCATTCTTCCGTGAGCCCTCGATGTTCGAGGCGCTCACCAAGGCGATCCCAGAATACCTTCAAACGCGGGCAAACAATGACCCTTTCCGGCTGTGGGTTCCAGGGTGCGCGACTGGCGAAGAGGCGTATTCACTTGCCATTCTTGTTTTTGAAATCCTCGAAGCCTTGCACAAAGATTTCCCGGTTCAGGTGTTTGGCACGGATATTAGCGAGTCCGCCATCGAGCGAGCGCGTTCGGGCGTCTATCCGGAAAAGATAGCAGAAGATATCTCGCCTGAACGCTTGCAACGTTTTTTCTCCCAGATTGATTCCAGCTACCGGATTAAGCAACAGATCCGGGATAGCTGCATCTTTGCAAGACACGATCTGACGAGCGATCCGCCATTTTCTCAAATGGATGTGGTTAGCTGCCGCAACGTATTCATCTATCTGAACTCTGGTCTCCAAGTTCGCGTTTTGCCGGATTTGCATTACAGCCTGAAGCTTGGCGGCCTGCTGGTTTTAGGCAGCGCCGAGACGGTGGGGAGCCGGTCAGAGCTTTTCGGAGTTGTTGATAATGAAAACAAAATTTATAGCAGGCAGCCGGTGCCCGCCCGGCTCAGTACGGAACTGAGGTTTCCCGAGGGCTTCGAGCGGCGCGAGCACGCGGACCCGCAATCCGGACCTGCTCCACAAGTCCGCATGCCGATAGATCTCGAAGCCAGAGCAGCGCGGATCTTACGGGATTTATACGCACCGGCGGGAGTCCTCATCAACGACAACTTGCAAGTGCTTCACTCCCACGGGCAGATCGACTTTTATCTGGACCAGGCGCTTGGTGAAGCAAACCCCAATCTATTGCGACTGGCAAGACAGGACATGGTTTACCCGCTACGCAAAGCAGTGGATGCGGCGTTCGCCCAAAAGCAACCTGTGCACGAAACAGGAATTCCGGTGCAAGACGCAGGTCATACGCGGCGGATCAAGCTCAGCGTCATTCCGGTTTCAAACGAGACTCGTTTCGCTTTAGTCCTGTTCGAAGAGGCGTCCGCCAGTGAGGGTCCTCCCGCGCTATCACAGGAACATGAACCCACTTCAGCGGAGCTAAAACTTAGCTACGCACAACGTGAACTCGCCCAAACCAGGGATTATCTGCGTAAAGTAATAGAGCAGCACGAGGCGGTGACGGAGGAACTGCGCGCAACGAATGAGGAGGTCCGGTCCGCCAATGAAGAGTTGCAGAGCACAAACGAAGAGCTCAGAACAGCAAAGGAGCAGTTGCAATCTTCCAACGAAGAGCTCACTACGGTTAACGATGAGCTGAAGCACCGCAACACCGACCTCGCACTAGCCAGCAACGATCTGAGCAACACTCTGAACGCCGCAACCATTCCCATCATTATGGTGGGAATGGATCTGCGGCTGCGCCGCTTTACACCCGCCGCGGAGCGTTTGCTGGGAATGGCGCCGAGTGATGTGGGCCGAACGGTCACGGAGATTCCTTACCCGTTCCAACTGCCTTACCTAAAGAACATGCTGGCTGAAACCTTGCAAACGTTGAACGTGCAGCAACGGCGCGCGCAAGACAGCGAGGGCCGTTGGTACGACGTATACGTGCGGCCTTATCGAACCTTGGACGACAGAATTGAAGGCGCGGTGATCACCTTCATTGATGTCGATGATGCGACGCGCGCGCTTAAACAAGCAGAACATGCCCGCGAGTTTGAACAAGGGATCGTGGAGACCGTCCAGCATCCGTTGCTGGTTCTGGATTCGGATCTGCGAGTTGTGCGCGCCACCAAAGCGTTCTACAACACATTCTTTGTTAGGCCGGAAGAGACGCTGGGGCAAACGATTGACTATTTAGGCAACGGGCAATGGAGGATGGCAGATCTGAGACACCTGTTGGAGCAGGCGCTTGTGCGCGACGTCCCTTTCCGCGATCTGGAAATTACCCACGACTTTCCGCACATCGGGACAAGGACCATGCGGCTTAATGCCCGCCGTATCGCTGGAATGGAGGGGGGCTATAGCGTATTGTTGGCAATTGAAGATATCACCGAACGCCGAGAAGCCGCCGAAATCCAATACCGGCGGTTATTCGAATCCGCAAAGGACGGCCTTATCGTGCTGGAGTCTCCCTCTGGCATTGTTCTAGACGTAAACCCCTTTTTCCTTGAGCTCTGCCGGTATCCGAAGGCCGACTTTATGAATAGGCCATTCCGGGAGATACCGCCTTTTCTTGATGTAGAGGAGATGCGAAGTCTGGTACCGGAAACCATCGAAAAAGGAACCATGCATTATGACTCGGTCCCACTGCGCGCCAAGGACCGGCGGGAAGCTATAGTCGAGATCGTCGCTAACAGTTATGAGGTGAAGAAACGTTCTCTGATCCAGGTAAACATTCGCGACGTGACCGAAAAGCGACGCAGCGAAGAGGACCTTCGGCGCTCCAATCTCGATCTGCAACAGTTTGCCTTCGCGGCATCACACGACCTGCAAGAACCATTGCGGACAATTACCAGTTTTCTGGAACTCTTTCAACGCCAGAATAAAGGCAAACTCGGACCTCAGGCCGACGAGCATATCGGCTTTATCATCAGCGCCGCTGACCGCATGAAGCAACTCGTGCTCGACCTGATGGGGTTTTCGCAAGTTGCACGCTCGGAGATGAATTTCAGCGAAGTCAGCGTGGAAGGAGTGTTATCCACGGTTTTGTTGAATCTTCAGATGGCCATTCAAAGCAGTCAGGCGAGGATTACCTTTGACCATCTGCCCGTGGTTTACGCGGATGAGATCCAACTGCACCGGCTTTTGCAGAATTTGATCAGCAATGCGATCAAATACCGGAGCGAAGAAGCTCCGCGGATTCATTTGTCCGTCCGCGAGGCGGGGCCCGAGTGGGTCTTTTCCGTTCAGGACAACGGTATCGGAATGGAGATGAAGTACGCCGATCATATTTTCACGGTTTTCAAACGGCTGCACGGCCGGGAATATCCGGGAACCGGGATCGGATTGGCGATCTGCAAGCGAATTGTGGAAAGACACAGCGGACGGATCTGGGTGGAATCTCAACCCAACGCCGGAGCGACGTTTTACTTCACGCTGCCACGAAGGATGAAACGCTAGTGGGTTTCCACCGGTCTACATTCGAATGCTTCACATTGTTTTGGTGGAAGACAACCTGGCCGATGCGGAAATGCTAGAGACAGCTCTGCAGCAAACCGGTGCACCCGTGGACATCGTACGGCTGGACGATGGCATTAAGGCCATCGAATACTTGACCCAAAACAACGTTTCGCGCCAACATGATCTCGTCCTACTGGATCTCAATCTGCCGAGGCTTAGCGGATTTGAAGTACTGGAAAGGATCAGAGCGCACGAGGAGCTCAAGAGTCTTCCCGTTGTTGTGATGTCGGGTTCAAGCGATCCTGCCGATATTGAGCGTTGCTACAGGGACGGCGCTAACTCATACGTCTGTAAACCGTCACACCTGGAGGAAATTTTCTTCACTGTTGCCCAACTGGTGGCGTACTGGTCTACAGTTGTGAAACTGCCTCCTAAACGCCGGATTGCATCGGTTTCCGGAGTGCGAGCAGAGGACTATAGCGGAGGGGCGGCGGGTTAGTCCGGCTTCTTCTTATGCAGGATACGGTTGGCTAGAAGGGTGAGATCGGGTTTGAATTCGTGAGCCAGCGCGCTTGCGAAATAGGTGCTGTAGGTCAATTCGGTGCGCACGAGGCCGCTATTCCAGGTGTTGCGGTTTGGCGAAAGCGCCATGCCGACCAAGCCGGAACCGAAGGAACCCGCTATCGGCGCCAAGGCTGGACGCGAATGGCCGTCGGCATCCTGGACGCGCACCACGCTTAAAAGAGCACTACGCGTGCGATTCCAATTGCCGTGTTCCAGAGAAGTTCGTGGACGCGGATCTTCATGATTCAGGTAGCCTGCCACTAATTCCCCGGCCGCCCGGGCCGAATGGCGGGCATAGAAACTGGCGTATCGGTGGCCAAAACTTTCCTGATCGTCATGCCATGTGCCCAAGCCTGCTACCGCGACGCCGCGCGCCGCCAGAGACGGCGTCGCCAAAGCAGCCAGATGGAAACAGGCTCTTTGCTCTAAAGAAAGTGCCCCGGATGGAGGTTGATACAACCAAGGGTTACAAGACTTGGTGGAAACAAGCTGCTGGGCCCAAACGGGCCCGGCAGCCAGGACGCAAAGTGCAAAAGTGCACACGGGCAATGAAGGATTCAAGTGCTACACCCTATTGATTTATGCTAGTCCCCGCTAGTGTGCCCTAAGTATAGGTGCCCTGTGGAAAAAATACAATACGTCTTAGAAATTATTAATACTATTCTATTAAGGAATATAAAAACTCATTCGGAAGCGGCAGCGCGCAACTCCTTAGACCTCGCGGAAGATCAAGCGGATTGTCTCCCAAGCTGGCCCGGACCCAAAACATAGCCAGCGAGCCCACAGGCGTTTGGCAGTGCAAAGGAACATCGACCGAAAAATCATTGTCAACGCCGGACATGGTCAGAACGGTTGTCCCGCGCGGATGACTTAGCTTTAGTTTGGGAATGCCGGTTCCATAAATCCAAGTATCGAAGAAGAGGGTCAGATCACGGTCCGGCGCATCCGCTGGAAGCAACTCCGCCGCCAAGCGCCGGAAATCTTCGTTGGTGATAGGCTTTGCCGCGTACTGCTGAAGCATGTGCAATTGGAGCGTCCGGAACGCCTCAGCGCCCAAACGCTGGCGTAGCATGTGCAGAATCCAAGTGCCTTTTTCGTAGACGATCATTTGCCAGGCGCTCAGGCCGGAGTTGTTGAGCAGGCGATCTCCAAAATTGACTGGACCTGCGGATTCAGAGGGCAAAAGATCGTTCTTGGTGGTGAGCTCGCGCCGGTAGCTGTCGAGAACCACGTCGCGCGCGCTGATGCGTTTGGAGTCCTCCAAAAATTCGAGGGCGGAATAGTTAGGCATGGCTTCCATCAGCCAAGCAGTACGGTAATTGGCCTGGGTTACGACGTTACCCCACCACTGATGCGCGATCTCATGCGGCAGCAGCATGTCGGAGAAGAATGCGTCCAAGCGCGGATTGCGTAGATTAATGGGGCGATCTTCTTCGCGGATGTAGGAGACATTGGAGAGATAGATTAACCCCGGAAAGCCCTGCCCGAAATAGCCTTCGATGGGAGTTACAGCCAGGCTGCGAGTCTGCAATGGGATCCAGCGCTTGGTGTAGTAATCGAGAATATTCGCGGTCTGCGTGGAAAGATCGGCGAGCGGCCGACCGCCGCGATTCGCGAAAAACTCAATGCGGTAGGGACCGGCATCGGCGGTGGAGACTGTGTACGCGCCCAAGTTAAAGCCCGCGAAGGCTTCAGGAATTTCGGTTTTGCGATGAATTGTTCGGATTCCACCCTCCACCGTTTCCGAAACCGGCTCACCGGTACTAGTCAAACGGAGGTTTTCCGGGCAATGGAAGGTCATGTCGAAGACGGCGAGAGTGGGATCGATGAACGGGTACCAGGAATTGCGTTCATCCACGAAGTATTCACCGCTGCTGACTTGATGGATGACGGAGCCCTGATAGCGGACTTCGATCTGGTGCTTGCCGCCCGGCGTGAGCGGCGAAGGGGCGATCAACAAGAGAACCGCGGACCCCTTCCTAGCCGGGTCATCCTCAAACTGCTGCTGAAGGACTTCGACTGGAGCGCCGTCAATGGAAGCGGCAGTCACACGCATGCGGGAGGACAGCTCAAGCGCGATGACCCGTCCGTCATCGGCGTCCGCCTGGTAGTCGAACTGGGCGACGGAGGACAGGGACAGATCCGCGTTAATGGTGGTTTCCAAATGGTAGGAGTGAATGTGCGGCACGCCAGCAACAAAGACAGGCGCGCCGCGCGAGCGAAAACTGGTCCAGATTTGAAAGTGCGGCTGACTGTTTGGCGTGGCCACCATCCGGCCTACTGTGATGGGTTCAAAGCGATCGGGTTCAAACACTACTTCAAAGACACCCAGACTCCGGCCGCCAAAACGGCCATAAAAGAAGCCATTCGATGACTGGTGATTGTCAAGAAGGGACTGGGTAACGCGCACGTTCAGGTCGGAACTGTTGCGTAGCACTTTATTGGCTACCTCAGTGATCCGCGGAAGAAGCTCCGGGGCAACGGTATGGACGGGACGCTCCTGAATTTGCGCCAGGAGTTCCTTGACGGTATCGTCTGAGAAGAAAAACACTGCTGAATCAAAATGCTCGTCGAGGTTGGGGCTTTTGGAGAATGCAGCCATCGCGGCGCGCTCACTGGATTGCGGCGGCAGGACCAGAACTTCCGCGTCGCCACCCTCGGACAGGTCGGTGGTGAAAACAGCTGCCACCGGGCGTCCTGCTATTGGCGTCGAGAACGCCAGAATGCCTTCCGTCAAGTAGATTTTGATGTCCCCGCGCGCAATTTGGAGTTCACGGACGCGGTAGGTCTGCGCCGGATCGATGGTTAACTGCTGCAGTGCCGTGATCACGGCACTGGCGGATTGCGGAGCAGGAGAGGTTTGCGCGCAAAGGCAAATTAACGGAAAAAATGTTAGCAGACTTACGCAAAACCGCGCCCTTACGGTCACGGCGCTGTAAAGAACTGCATGCACAACACGCTACTTTATCTCAGGGCTGGTGGCAGTAGGAGGATCCTGGCCCCAATTTTCCCTGGTGACACCCGACTGATCAGAATAGAACGTGCGCCTGCCGGTGCTTCCGAAGGTTTTAGGGACAGCCGTGAGGGCATAACCCGTGGGAGTGGAGGTAAGCGTAAACACGTAGCCGCTGGAGCTGCCGGAGGCAAGACTAGCCGGAATCAGGCCGGCCGCGTCCGGACCTTCCTGGACACCCGCGCCTGCCGGCGGCCCCAATTGCGCTAACGACGTAGCATATTTGCCGAACTGAGAATAATACTGAACCTGCGTGGTGTTCACCGTATTCACGGTCTTCAACGCGGCCATTTCCTGCGCGTGCATCCGGGCCTTACCCATCTGCGGCAGGGCGATAGAAAGAATGATCAAAATGATCGCAATTACGATCAGTAGTTCGATGAGCGAAAACCCGCTCTGTTTGTTTCTAAGCCGAATACGGCCTTTGACGGAACCTAGTGCCATACGATTCAAATAATACGACGTTGCGATTAGACCTAACGTTTAACTTACGGCCAGTTTTTCACCAGAGCGTCCAGGGCTTGGAGATGCTCCCAGAATGCCGGCAGGAGGCGCAGGTGTAAGGCATTCGCCCCATCGGATAAGGCACGCTCTGGTGCATCATGCACTTCGACAAAGATGCCGGCGATACCAACCGAGGTGGCGGCGCGGGCTAAAGGTTCGATAAATTGCGGCTGCCCACCTGAAGAGGCGCCCGCTGCGCCAGGCAGTTGGACACTGTGCGTGGCATCGAACACAACAGGATAGCCGGTAGCGGCCATGATGGGCAGCCCGCGCATATCCACAACCAGATTGTTATAGCCGAATGACGATCCGCGCTCAGTCAGGACGATTTGGTGATTGCCGGTGCTGGCGACTTTCTGAGCAGCGTTGGCGAAGTCGGAAGGCGAAACGAACTGGCCCTTCTTAATATTGATGACCCGTCCGGTTTTGCCGGCTTCGAGCAGCAAGTCAGTCTGACGGCAGAGGAAAGCGGGTATCTGGAGAATATCGACGTATTCCGCCGCGACAGGAGCTTGCGCCGGTTCGTGAATATCGGTCAAGACCGGGATACCGAGCTTACGCACTTCGCCGAGAATCCGCAGGCCCTCTTTTAATCCAGGACCGCGGTACGAGGTCACGCTGCTGCGGTTGGCTTTATCGAACGAAGCTTTGAAGACATACGCGCCGGCTATTTTGTGAATGGCGGACGCCATGTGCAACACATGTTCTTCGCTTTCGATGACGCACGGACCCGCGATAAGAGCGAGCGGCGACTGCGCGCCGAAAATGACTTGGGAGGAGCCCGACCCGACCGTCACTGTCATTGCGCGTGTGAATACTCAGGCTGGACGGCTGCTTCCATTTTTTTTTCGCGATGTTTCAATGCGGCGCCAAGAAATGCTGTGAAGAGTGGATGCGGTTCCAGCGGCTTCGATTTGAATTCCGGATGAAATTGGCAGCCCAAGTACCACGGATGATCGGGAAATTCGCAAATCTCGACGTACATGCCATCGGGTGTCTGGCCGGTCAGGCGCAGTCCATGGGATGTGAGCGTTTGCTCAAATTCGCGATTGAACTCATAACGATGGCGATGCCGCTCGCTGATCTCAGACCGTTCATAGGCTTGCTCCGCGAAGCTTCCCTCAGCTAGACGGCACGGATAAGCGCCCAAGCGCATGGTTCCACCCAATTCATCGACACCCTTCAACTCGCGCAGTTTATAAATGACGCGATGGGGCGTGGCTGGGTTGAATTCCGTGGAATCGGCGTCGGGCAGACCGCAGACGTTGCGGGCAAACTCGATGACCATGGTTTGCATGCCTAAGCAAATACCGAAGTAAGGAATTTTATCTTCGCGGGCGCAGCGAATGGCGTGCAACATGCCTTCAATACCGCGCTTACCGAAGCCGCCGGGAACCAGGATGCCGTCGAAGCGGCGCAGGTAATCGCGGCTGGCAGGCCACTCCATGCGCTCCGATTCGATCCATTCGATATTGACGCGCGCCTGATGCGCGATGCCGGCGTGGAGCAGCGATTCTTTGAGGCTCTTATAGGAATCTTCGTACTCGACGTATTTGCCCACCAGTCCGATGGTGACTTCACGCTTGGGATTCTGCATGCGTGTCAGCATTTCAGTCCAGCGAGTCAGATTGCGCGGGCCTGCTTCTAAATGCAGCATGCGAAGAATGGTTTCATCTACTGCCTGATCGGCAAACACCAAGGGAATTTCGTAAACCGAATGCACGTCTTTGGCGGTAATGACGCTGGGCACATCGACGTCGCAAAACAGCGCTATCTTCTCTTTCACGTCCTGAGGAAGGGGACGCTCCGAGCGGCATAACAGGACATCCGGTTGGATACCGATGGCGCGCAGCTCTTTCACGCTATGCTGCGTTGGCTTAGTTTTCAACTCTTGCGCGGCGGCGATCCAAGGCACAAGGGTGAGATGCACGAACAGAGTGTTTTCGCGGCCCTCTTCATGCCGCATCTGGCGAATGGCTTCAATGAACGGCAGCGATTCAATGTCACCGACCGTGCCGCCGATTTCCACGATGGACACGTCAACATCGGCGGCTACTTTGCGGCAGGCGGCTTTGATTTCGTTCGTTACGTGCGGGATGACCTGGACGGTCTTGCCCAGATAGTCGCCGCGCCGCTCGCGTGTAATGATGTTTTCGTAAATGCGGCCGGAGGTCAGGTTGTTGACCTGGCTTAAAGGCGCGTGGGTAAAGCGCTCATAGTGTCCGAGGTCCAGGTCCGTTTCCGCGCCATCATCCGTGACAAACACTTCGCCATGCTGAAACGGGCTCATGGTGCCGGGATCGATGTTCAGGTATGGATCGAATTTCTGCAGCGTAACGCGCAACCCGCGGCTTTCCAGCAGGCAGCCGATGGACGCGGCCGCGATGCCCTTCCCCAGCGAAGAAACGACACCGCCGGTCACAAAAATATATTTAGGCATGGCTGCTTTCCGGGTCCTCTCCCTCATTTAAAGCGATCTTGCGAGCTGCCTTAAAAAGCTCATTCACGCGTTCTAAATCTTCCGGCGTATCCACTCCTAATGATTCATACTCCGTCTTCTCCACACGAATACGATAGCCGCTTTCGAGGGCGCGCAGTTGCTCCAAACGCTCCGCCTGCTCCAAGGGTCCGACGGTCAGGTCGGGATAATGTAGCAGAAAATCGCGGCGGTAGACGTACAAGCCGATGTGCTTGAAGTACAACGATGGATCATTGCGGCGCTCGCGGTCATAGGGGATGGGGCAGCGCGAGAAATAAATTGCGTCGCCCAACAGATTAGTTACGACTTTTACGACGTTGGGATTTTCGATGTCGACTGGGTCCACGATCTGCTTCTTGAGCGTACCCATGGAGACAGAATCTTTGTCGAGAACCGAGAGGATGGCGGCGTCGATCGCTTCCGGATCGATCAGCGGCTCATCGCCTTGAATATTGACGTAAAGCTCAGCCTCCTCGGCTGAGGCCACTTCAGATAGCCGGTCAGTACCCGTTAGATGATCGGTGCGCGTCATGCGCACGCGGCCACCAAAGCGGCGCACCACGGCAGCGATGCGCTCATCATCGGTCGCGACCAGCAGGCCGGACAAATACTGGGACTTCGAAGCACGCTCCCAAACGTGCTCAATCATGGGGCGGCCGTCAAGAGCTGCGAGGGCCTTCCCGGAAAAGCGAGAAGAGGCAAACCGGGCGGGGATAACACCTAGAATCCGCGTCCGCACCCATTGAGTGTAGCATCAGGGGAAACGTTACTGTTTGGCGCTTTAGAGAACTCGCGCAAAACGGCCACGGCCAGATGCGCCGACAAAAGTTTGCGCGTTCTTCGAACTATCTGCCGCCCGCAGTATCCGTGCCCTTTGCGCTCCAGCTTTCCAGAAATTCGTAGCGCGGGCGGTTATCAGCGGCAGCGGCATGGGGTGGTACGGCAAGATGCATCACCTGGAAATGATCGGCATCACTATAGGGCGGCCATTTCGGCAGGCCTTTGCCGTTGGGATCTCCAGTCTTCGCGAAGTTGCTCCAATAGGTTGCCATCTGGTCAGAGAGCTTCGTGTCTCCGGCGGTCCACGCCAAATTTTTGCCCTGCGTTTTGAAGACGAAGCGGATATCGGAGGAATGAAATGCGCCGCGCGATTCTTTCTCGGTCGGTTCCATGGGAGTCGGTTCTTCAAAATGGTAGCGGTAGACTTTCGACTGCCCGGTGGCGAGCTGCATTTCAACCCACTTCCAAGTGGAGAAGGCAATGAATTGATCACCGGCCAGGTCGCCCGCCGCACGCTTGGCGGTTGCCTCGTCCGTAGCCGGATACATCGCTAGAGCGAGTTTGGCATCCGCGCCGAAACGCTTTTGCATCCACTCCTGATAGAGCGCCACGGAGGGTTTCTCTTTTCCAAAAACGGTATGATAACTGCCTTCATCCGTATTCCAACCGGCCAACAGCGGCACGTGCGCTTGCTTGCCTGCGGCGTAAATATCATGCGCGCTCTCGGGAAGGAAGTAACCATCAGCAGCGATGGCGAAAAAACGCCCACCGCGCCGGTTCTTCATGACAGCCGCCATCAACTCTTCGGCGGGCTTGGCGCGAAGGGCCGCTAACGAATCAGTTCCCAGATCTTCACGCGCAAATTTCATGTTGGCTGCTTCGGTGTCTTGCAAGGTGACCGGCTTTTGCAGGCTTGCCAGCATGGAGCCGCTTTCGCCGATGGCGCCTCGGAAGAGATTCTTGGAAAGCGGCGACGCCATTAGGGCGCTGACGGACATCGATCCGGCTGATTCACCGAAAATAGTGACCTTCGCCGGATCTCCGCCGAAAGCAGCGATATTTTTCTTGACCCATTCAAGGGCCGCGGCTTGATCCATCAATCCGTAGTTGCCGGTGGCGTTATGGCCGGATTCTTTGGCAAGATCAGGGTGCGTGAAGAACCCAAAGATGCCCAAGCGGTAATTCATGCTGACTACCACTACACCTTTGCGCGCGAGATTTTCACCGTCCTGGCGCGGCTCAGATGCAGCGCCCGCAGCGAAGCCGCCGCCGTAGATCCACACCATCACCGGGAGATGCGCATTAGCCGACGTTGTAGGCGTCCAGACGTTGAGGTGCAAGCAATTTTCGCTGGGCGCTTTGTCGCGGAAAATCATATCGGAATAGATAGGACCTTGCATGCAGCGTGGCCCAAATTCCGTGGCGGCAAGCGTATCGCTCCAGCTTGCGGCGGGCTGCGGCGGCTTCCAGCGCAAATCACCCACCGGCGGCGCGGCGTACGGGATGCCCTTGAATATGCGGATTTTGGAATCGGCAGTGGCCGTGCCTGAGACCGCGCCTTTGTCGGTTGTCACCACGTCGGCCGCCAGGGCGGTCATGCTTAACAGCAGGGTTAAAGCGGTAGCAAGTCGTGAAATCATCAGAACTGTTATATCCGATTGCACCTTCGGAATTCAGGCGGCTGATCGAAAAAGTTACACGTAATGTTTCAGGAGAGAAGCGATTCTAGAAGATATGCGATTGCGTTTTGCGCTGTACGTCTTGTTTGCCGCGCTTGTTCCGGCTGCCAGTAGTCTGGCACAAACTCCGGCCGCCACCGATCCACTGGGGCGAGGAAATCCGCGCTCCGCCGTCACGGCTTTTCTTGAAGCTTGCGAAGAAAAAGATTACGGGAAGGCGGCTCAATATTTAGATTTAGACAAGATTCCGGCGAGCCAACGGGCGCAACAGGGTCCACGCCTGGCCGCGCAATTGGAAGAGATTCTCGATTCGGATGGCCGTTTCAACGCGCTCCACTTGAGTCAGGAGGTGCAGGGAAATTTGACGGACGATCCGGATCCGGCCATTGAACAAGCGGCCACGATTAGGCGCCGAGGGCAAACCTTCGTGCTTACGATGCAGCGTGTTACTCCCAAGGCCGGCGCCGCGATCTGGTTGTTCTCGTCCGCCACGGTGGCCTTAATTCCCGAGCTGACTCCCCATTCTAGCGGCACCCAGGCGGCGATTGAGGCCCGCCTACCACGCTTCTTAGTTTCGACAGAGCTACTAGGAACACCGCTGTGGAAGTGGATTGCGTTGGCGGCGCTGGCGCTGCTGGTGATTCTAGCGTTCCGCATGGTGGCGCGCCTGCTTGACAGCGCTTTCGACGTACTGGTGGCGCGACTGCCCCGGTCCGCGAGTTGGCGCTGGCTGCGGGCGGTACTCGAGCCAGTGGTGGTGTTGCTGTTTGTCACCCTATTCGTCATCGTGGAGCGGATCATCGAGCCCTCAGCCCTCAGCCGCTTGTATATCGGCCGAGTTTTGCTGATGATTGTCGTCTGGTCAATAGCCTGGGCGGCCATCAATCTGATCGAGGTGTTTTTACGCGGGCTCGATTCGATGCTGAATGCCAAGCAGCGCGTGGTTTCACAGTCGGTGATTTATTTGGCTCGGCGAGCTTCGCGAGTAGTAGTGGTGATGGCGGCGGCTATTTTGATCCTGAGCAATTGGGGCTATGACATGAGCACCATTATTGCCGGATTGGGCGTAGGTGGAATTGCTGTGGCTCTGGCTGCTCAGCAAACCATCGCCAATGTATTCGGAGGCGTTTCGATTATTGGCGATAACCCGGTCACGGTCGGCGATTTCGGGAATTTTGGCGGGCTGTTGGGAACGGTGGAAGATATCGGGATGCGCTCGACGCGCGTGCGCACGCTCAACCGCACGCTGGTGAGCGTTCCCAACACTGCTTTCGCTGGGATGAACCTTGAAAACTATTCGCTTCGCGACAAGATTCTGTTCAACCCGACGGTGCAGGTGAAGCGCAACTCACCCAAGGAGCAAATACGGCACTGCATGCGCGAGCTTAGCGAAATGCTGGCCAATCACAACGACGTTGAATTGGGTCCATCGCCGGTTCGCATCAGCAGTTACACTTCGGCTAGCTTTGGGATTGAGATTTTCGCATACGTGCTGACCAGAGATATCAACGCGTATTACAAGGTGGAGGCTGAGCTTTTTCTCGCAATGGACGATGTGATTACAAGCTCGGGAGTTGAATTGGTATAAACACCTGCCCGGGTTGGATATAGTCGTCCGCCCCGGCTCATAAACTAGACGTTGGTTGTGGTGTGTTCGTCGGCATGCTGTTTGCCGGCTTCTTCTGCATGCTGAGTGGCATGGAGGGCGTGGCCGTGGGCAACGTGTGCATGGTGACCGGCCGTTTCATGGTTGCCTTCTTCGTGGTGCTTGGCAGCTTCGAGATGATGAGCTGCCGCTTTTTCATGATGTTCGGCAGCTTTTTTGTGGTGCTCGGAACCTTTATGGGCCATGGTGATTTGATTTCCTTTTCAACTACAGAGTTGGTTTTGTTACAACACCCACAGTCTAAGGACCGTTTATAACAGCGTGGTGAACATCATTCGCTAGAGTGAAATCTAGATGTCAATGCGCTTGGTTTCCGTTAATGTTGGGCAACCGCGTGAAGTAGAAACTCCGCGCGGCGTGGTCCTGACAAGTATATTCAAGACTCCGGTCAGCGGGCGGATAGCTGCGCGCGGGCATAATCTCGAAGGCGACCGGCAAGCGGACCTTACGGTACACGGTGGACCGGGCAAGGCGATTTATGTTTATCCAGCGGAACACTATTCGCCTTGGAAGGCGGAGTTGCGCGGGATGGAATTGGCGTTTGGGCATTTCGGCGAGAATCTGACGACCGAAGGCTTTCAGGAGGAAGAGGTTCATATCGGAGACCGCTACCGCATTGGGTCGGTCATCGTGGAAGTGACACAACCGAGAATGCCGTGTTACAAACTTGCACTGCGCTTCGGACTTCCGGACATGGTGAAACGGTTCTGGCAGAGTGGACGATCCGGCATCTACCTCACCATTGTGGAGGAAGGCGAACTTGGAAGCGGCGATACAGTCGAACAGATTTCCGCCGATCCCAACCGGGTCAGCGTTGCCGATGTGGTGCAGCTTTTTAAGGGAACAAGTAACGATGCGGATCTTTTTGAACGGGCGATGAGGACCCCTTTGCGCGGAGGTTGGAGGACAGGCATTCAGGAGCAGTGGGCATGAATGCGGTGACGCTAACCGGACAATATGTCACGGTTGAGCCGTTGGACGCTAACCTACATGGAAAGGCGCTCTGGGAAGGAATAAGCGGATCGGCGAACGACGAATTATGGCGCTACCTGCCTGATGGACCATTTGCCGGGCAGGCGGATTTTGAGCGGGACATGGAAACAAAGACGGCATCGAAAGATCCGCTTTTTCATGCGATTGTCGACAACATTTCGAGGCGAGCGGTGGGGCGGGCGTCGTTCATGCGGATCGAACCCAAACACCGCTGCCTGGAGGTAGGTAGCATTCTATATTCCCCGGCCTTGCAGAGAACTCGCGGCGCCACGGAAGCGATGTATTTGATGGCGCGGCATGTTTTTGAAACGCTGGGCTACCGGCGGTACGAATGGAAGTGCAATGCGTTGAATGAGCCGTCGCGTCGCGCCGCGCTGCGACTGGGCTTCGCGTTTGAAGGTATTTTCCGGCAGCACATGATCGTGAAGGGACAGAACCGGGATACGGCTTGGTTTTCCCTGCTTGATCATGAATGGCCGCGGCGGAAGCAGGCGCTCGAAGCTTGGCTTGCTCCCGCGAATTTCGACGCGAATGGGGCGCAGATACGGCCGTTAGCTGAGCTTTAAG
This sequence comes from Bryobacteraceae bacterium, assembly GCA_036488895.1. GTDB lineage: Bacteria > Acidobacteriota > Terriglobia > Bryobacterales > Bryobacteraceae > Bog-105. The sequence goes on from DASXGT010000249.1 coordinate 39,912, forward strand.
GCAATCGTTCGTTCGGCTACCGGGGGCAGCGGCGGAAAATCGGTGTACGGCTCGGCTTGATACCAATAGCCGACGGAATAGAAACAATCGGCGCGATCATTGGCGTGGCCGTGCTCGATGCTGTGTTTGAAATAGCGATCGAAAGCCACTGGATTATCGGCGTGCCAGCGGTAGACGCAATAACGTCCGCCCGCGCGCTCGGCGATGGCGATGAACGGCGCGCCGTTATAGAGGTGAGCGAACGGCTGGCCGGCAAAATCCCAGGCGCCGCACAAATAATCCTCAGTTCCGGTGCCGGTGATGGCAGGTTTGGTTTCATCGTCGATAAAGATCATTTCGTCGCCTTCGCCGAACCAGCCATCAGTGTTTTGCAGCACGCCCAGGCTGATACCCATCATCTGGCCTTTACCGCGGGTTTCAAAGAAGACGTAATTTTGTTTACCGTCGAGATTGATTTCCTTTTCGCCTGATGCGGGATGCTGGGCCTGGTTAGGCGTGGCCTGGTGATATTGAGCGTGGAAATAAAGCGCGTCTTGCGGGAGAGCGGACACGAGCTGATAGTCGATATTCGAATAGAAGGAATCGACGGCCTGCTTGCCCTCGTTGGTCACGCTGATGCGAGCCGCTTTGCGAAAAGGCATGGCGAAATAACAATTCAGCGCTTTGATAGACGAACAGTTGAGAAAGGCGGACTGGTAGACGAAATATTCGCCCAGGTTCAGACCGAAAAAATCGCCAACCGGAACTTCGACGCTGGGCTTGGACGCTCCGTCCCAATAGATGCGCAATACCAGTTCTTTCAGATGATGGGCGCTACGCGAACTGATGGTGAACCAGATGTGCGTGATGATGCCGGGGCCGGACGATTCAAAAACGTCAAACGATGCGCCGGGTTCGATGCGCCAGGAATCATGATTACCGCCGGTGCGGTCAAAGCTCGATTGTTTGAGGGTGCGGTAGTTGTGCAGGCGGGCATATTCCGGAAGCTGCGCGGCGCCTGAGCCAGAGGCGGCGGGATTTTGTCCCGCATTTGCAGCTGCTGGAGCTACCAGCGCGGCTACGCTGCCTAGCGCCGTGAGGAAGCCTCGTCGTTCGGTCATGTTGCAATTACTCCTTCAGAGATACCGGGCCGAACCAGTTGCCAAGCAATTCACGCCGCCAGACGGCCCCGCTTCGCCCGCGTTCTTCGGGCGTAGTGAAATCATACATGTAGAGCAGCGCGCGAATATAACGCGGGGGCTTATGGAAGGGCGGCGGATCTAAAAGCGCGAGCACGGACGCATCGCCGCGCAATAAGCGGTACATCAGGCTTTGCATCCAGGGGCTCTCCTGGTAGTTACCAAGCGCGGCGAACCACATCTGCCAATCGAGGCGGGGCTGGTGAGGCGCAACGAACGGAAGATCGCGATGCAAGTTTCCGGGCTTATAGCGGAAAGAATATTCTTTCCAAGTGACGCGATCATCAGAGCCTTCGATGATGATTTCAGGGCGCGTGGTGGTCATTACGGCAAAGAGGCCGTAGCGGTTGATAATTTCAAACGGCTGGAGCCAGGTTGCTTGCACGCCGACCATCGATAACAGGCCCAAGAGGGCTAATACGGCAAGCGCGGCGTTGCTCGTCGTCGCCATGAATTTCGAGCGCAACTCCAAGCTAACGGGAAAGCCGCGGCGCAGCAGGGAGGCGAGCGGCGTAAATGTGGCGTCGTCCCAGGCCCAGAGGCAGAGAGCCAGCGTTAATAGGTTGAAGAACGCGTAGTTGCCCGTCAGAATGATGGCGACTTGCAACAGCATGAGGAGTGCAACACCGCAGTGACGTATTCGTTTGGGGCAGAACAGCAGAAAAGGGCAAATCAGCTCAATGGCGAGAGTAATCCCCGTTAACGAATCCAATAGCCGGCCTGGCGCGCGGTACATGTAGTAAGCGATAGGATTCGGAAGCGGCTGTGTCAGAAAGTGATAACGCAGGGCGTGCAGATTTCGCCAGTTCGGATCGTGCGAGGTTAGCTTTACTAAACCCGATTCGAACATGAGGCGGAAGAGCAAAAAACGGTAGGCCCAGACGAGCCATGAGGCTCCGGCGAACAGCGCAAGGAAGCCTGTTTCAAGCAAGAGCGCATCCCACTGGAACGATGTGAACGGCTGCCCCACGGTTGAAAGCGAGAGATAGAGGATAAAACAGGCAGCGGCAGTATAGCGTGGGAATAGACCGGCTAATAACAAAAGACTAGCCAGGCAGCCAAGCACGCAACAAAGGGTGAGGGTAGAGTCAGCGCTGTTCCACCAGAAGAGCGATGGCACGTAGAAATACGCCTTGGCTCCCAATGCAGAGTGCATGCTGGTGAGCATTTGCGTCACAGGCGCGATACCGCTCGAACCGAGCAGGCCGGAAATTTGCGGCCAAAGAGAGCCGAATGCGGTCAGATACACGAACCCCAGAAGGCGCAAAAATAGCGCTTCGGTTAGTGCGTAGGATCCGGCGGAGTTCACGTTAGAAAGCCGCGAACCTTATTCTCTATTGCGCCGCGCGATACTCTGGAACCGAGAAGACGTTCCAACAAACCGAGGTCGGCATCAATCGTGACGTCCTTTTCGGTCACATCCACGGTTCCCTTGATGAACGAACTCAGTAGGCCGATTTTCGCAGTGAAAGAAAAAACGAGCGTTGAGCCGTCCCATTTCCTTTGTTCATTCACGAGTTGAATGTGAAGAACCCCAACGTTTTTGAAAACGTCGTCGAAAGAGCGCTCGACCGCCTGTATCACTTCGGCTTTGGTTTTGCTGTGTGCGATGGTAATCCGCATTTATGCCAGCCTACACCGCTATCTTAGACCGTACGGATCGATTTGATAGCTAACTTCGCAGTAGGTAATCAAAAACTTTAATTGGGCAAACCGCCAAATGTTCGCTACACTGCAAGACAACTACTCCCCGCGCATTGCGCCAGTTGATTCTTTCGCCACGTTCCGCGAAACCCAAATGTAATTTGTTTTCCGGAAGGCGGCCTTTGTGTCAGTCGGCATATATCGAAAACAATTAGATCCGCAGACACGAGGTGAAGAACCAGTTAACGGCAATGCTGCTGCAGCATAACCCCGCGGACATCGCGGAGAGTGTGGCCGGAACGCACTGTCCTTATTGCGCTTTGCAATGCGGGATGAATTTAGTTGCCAGCAGCAATGGCATCTCGGTGAAGCAACGGAATTTTCCAACAAACAAGGGCGGACTGTGCCAGAAGGGCTGGACTTCCGTGGAGCTATTGAACCAACCAGAACGTCTGAGGACACCTTTTGTCCGGAGAGAAAAGGGTGGCGCGCTGGAACCGGCGGCATGGAACGAAACGCTGGATTTTGTTGCGGCGCAGGTACGCAGAGTACAAGCACAGTACGGCGCGGATGGCGTGGGCGTTTTCGGCGGCGGCGGGCTCACCAATGAGAAAGCATATTTGCTGGGTAAGTTCGCGCGGGTAGCGTTGCGGACGTCGCAGATCGACTACAATGGCCGGTTTTGCATGTCCTCCGCCGCGGCCGCCTCGGTGAAAGCGTTCGGCATGGATAGGGGACTTCCCTTCCCCTTGGAAGATATTCAGCATGCGCAGAGCATTTTGCTGATTGGCAGCAACATGGCGGAGACGATGCCGCCGATCATGCAGTATTTTCAAGCACAGGCGCAGAACGGAGGTTCGCTGATTGTGGTGGACCCGCGCGCCACGCCCACCGCCATGGCGGCCACGCTGCACTTGCAGATTACTCCCGGCACAGATGCGGCGCTAGCCAACGGCTTACTTTATATCGCAATTAAAGAAGGCTACATAGACGAGGCATTCATCAGCGAGCGCACCAGCGGTTTCGGGCGCGTGCGCGCGGCGATTTCAGCCTATTGGCCGGACCGGGTGGAACGCATCACGGGTATTCCGGAGCGGCAGTTGGCTTTAGCGGCGCGCATGCTGGGTGGAGCTTCGAGAGCAATGGTGCTGACGGCGCGCGGCCCGGAACAGCAAAGTAACGGCGTTACCAATGTTTTAGCGTTCATTAATTTGGCGTTGGCGTTGGGAAAGAGCGGCAAACCGTACTGCGGCTACGGCTGCCTAACGGGCCAGGGGAACGGACAGGGCGGGCGCGAGCACGGACAAAAAGCCGATCAATTGCCCGGCTACCGAAAAATTGACAACCCGGAGCACCGCGCGCATATCGCGAAAATCTGGGATATCCGGGAAGAAGATTTGCCCAAACCTGGACGCTCCGCCTACGAAATGTTGGACGGCATAGGCGAGGACGGAGGCGTACGAGCGTTGTTTGTGTTCGGCTCCAACCTGGCTGTATCGGCTCCTCGCGCCGGGCATATACAGAAGAGATTGGAAGCGTTGGATTTCCTATTGGTGTCGGACATTTTCCTTTCCGAGACCGCTGCACTTGCCGATGTGGTGCTGCCGACGGCTCAATGGGCTGAAGAAGAAGGAACGATGACGAACATTGAAGGGCGCGTGCTGTTGCGGAAGAAAGCGATAGAGCCACCGGCTGGCGTGCGCACCGACTTGGAGATGCTTGCGGCGATCGCGGGCCGGTTGGGTTGTGGAGAGAAATTCAGCGGCAGACCGGTGACAGTCTTCGATGAATTGCGGCGCGCTTCGGCGGGCGGGATCGCCGATTACGCGGGCATCACGTATGAACGGATTGAGAAAGAAGACGGCGTTTTCTGGCCGTGCCCGAGCGAAGAACATCCGGGAACCCCGCGAGTTTTTCTGGATAAATTTGCGACTTCGGATGGCCGGGCGCGCTTTCATCCGGTGGAATTTTCAGGCGCGGTGGAACAGCCTGACCAGGATTATCCACTTTATTTGACTACGGGCAGAGTAATGGCGCATTACCAGTCAGGCACGCAGACGCGGCGGGTGGGTGAGCTGATGAAATCGGTTCCCAAAGCGTATGTGCAGATTCATCCTTCCATGGCGCAGACTTACGGAATTGCGGAAGGCGATCCGGTGGATTTGACCACGCGCCGCGGCCGGGCCCGAATGTCGGCGCAACTTACTTCCACTATCCGCATGGATACGGTGTTCGTGCCGTTTCACTTTGCGGGCGAGGGCCGAGCCAACTTGCTGACGAATCCGGTTTTGGATCCAACCTCCCGCATGCCCGAGTTCAAAGTGTGCGCGGTTCGTATTGAGAAAGGGAGCGTGTGTTAGAGAAACCGATATTTTTGCAGGGCGTTTACAGCTTTAAAGGCGCCGGGTTGACCAAACCGGTGACGCTGCAGCCGCCGATTTCTTACATAGTGCCCACCGATAAACGAACGCAGACGGTTTATTTCAGAGCCGGAAATTCCTCGCCCGACTTGATTTATGTGCTGCTGGTGAGGGATGGCAAACCCATGCGCTATTTTCCGGTCGGCGCCAAAGACGCGATTCATGTGCCGTTGGCAGTCGTGGAGGATTTGCAGCCCGATTCGAAGATCGAAGTTGTGGCGGCAGCCAGCGAAGGAGTGACAGGTTCGCTGGTGTTGGACATC
>DASXGT010000266.1:0-56326 GCA_036488895.1 Bryobacteraceae bacterium
CCTGATGGCGGACCGGGATTGTATGGCGTAATAGAAATACGGCCGTCCGTTGGCGTTGTAGCCATCAACGAACGCGATGAAGTGGTGCTGGTAGGACAATGGCGTTATGCCGTGAACCGGTACTCCTGGGAAATTCCGCGCGGCGGATCAGACCCGGGCGAGACCGATATGCGAGCGGTGGCCGAGCGGGAGTTGGCCGAAGAGGCAGGCGTGAAAGCGACACATTGGCAATTGCTGAGTGAGGTGGACGTTTGTAACGGCGTCACTAACGACGTGCAGAGCTTATTTTTAGCGACCGGATTGTCGGAAACGGAAATGCACCTGGATCCGCAGGAAGACATCACGGTGGAATGGAAGTCCTTTGAGGAAGCAGTATGCATGGCGATGGACGGACGCATTTCCGAGGTGTGCAGCGCGGCGGCGCTCTTGATGGTTTCTCATAAGCGGCGAAATGGATAAGACAATGGAATTGCAAAGCAGCAAATCACGAACACGTTTTCAATGGTTCGCTTGGGCTTTGCTCGCGTACAACCTGCCCGTAATTCTTTGGGGAGCGTATGTGCGCGTTTCGTTTTCGGGAGATGGCTGCGGCGCGAACTGGCCATTCTGCGGCGGGCAAGCGCTTCCCACGAAAATGACCACGCCGACGCTAGTCGAATTTACGCATCGCATGATGTCAAGCGTAGATGTGATTGGAACGATCATCCTATGCGTTTGGGCGTTTCTCGCCTTTGTCAAGCCTCATGCGGTGCGGCGGTATGCACTGCTGTCGTTGATCTTTTTGTTTGTGGAAGCACTGTTGGGTGCAGGACTGGTGATGTTCCGCTACGTGGCGAAAGATCAATCGGCCGGACGAGTTTGGTATCTCTCCGCGCATCTGATCAACACCATGCTGCTACTTGCGGCATTAACGGCGACAGCGTGGTTGGCATCAAAGAGCAGCGGCGCCGTACAAATCCTGAGTGCTTCGCGGCGCATGCTGGGCGCCGTGTTTGTGACGGTGGCGGTCAGTGTTACCGGAGTAATAGCGGCGCTGGGCGATACATTGTTCCCGGCTTCGTCCATCGCGGGAGGCATGCAACAAGATTTTTCAAATGCGTCGAGTGTTTTGCTGCGATTACGCTTGCTGCATCCGGTGATGGCGGTTTTAGGCGCGGCTTATCTAATCTGGGTGGCGGCGGGTGTGCTGCGCGGCAGCCCAGAAGGGAGCCCCGCACGGAAAGCAGCAGCGCGAGTGACCAGAATAGTGGTGTTTCAAGTCGCGGTTGGGGCGATCAATATTTCGCTGCTGGCTCCGATGTGGATGCAGATCATACATCTGCTAATAGCGGACTTGGTTTGGATTGCGCTGGTGCTGCTGCTGCTGGAAACGGTCCGGACGGATTGGCGTACGACGCAAGGCATAACGCCGGGCGGCGCAAGCTTGACTCAAGCTCGGACGGAAGAACGCGGCTCGGTTATTCGTATCTGAGGGCTACCATAGGATCAACGCGCGTGGCTCGCCGGGACGGTGGGTAAGCGGCAAGCAGTGCGACGGCCAAGAACAACAGGGAGACTCCGATGAAGGAGATTCCATCGACGGTATGGAGCCCATACAGCACACCGCGCAATAGGTAAGAGGCTCCAACAGCAAGAATCATTCCGACAAACAATCCAGCAATCACCGGCTGCGTGCTTTCGCTCAGGATGAGCCGGAGGATGTCGTGTTTTTCGGCGCCGACAGCCATGCGAATGCCCACTTCGCGCGTGCGGAGAACAACAATATAACTGACCGTCCCATAGATGCCCATCGAGGCGAGCAGAAGTCCGATTAGGCCAACGACAGACGCCACAGCGGCCGCAAGCCTGGAACTGATGAAGGGCGCAGACCAGCGAAGCATTTCCTCTAGAGTCGAAGAGGTTACCGTCAAATCGGGATCGATGGACGAGATGACCTGGTTAATCGCTCTTATGACGTATCCTGGATCGGATTGGCTCCGGATGAGTATCGGGTGATCCTGGAGTCCGCTTTCCGGCAACGGCAGATAGACTTGCTTGGAATCACTGCCGTCAAACTCAACGCCACGTGTATCACGTGCAATGCCGATGACCTGGTAGGCCGGCCCGTCGGGAAGAAGTTCGCTCTGATTGTGGTGCCGCTCGTCGGTAGGACCCAAACGAAGGCTGCGGCCCATTGGATTCTGGCCCGGCCAGAGGTGTTTGGCCGCCGATTCACTGAGAATAACCGAGTGTTCCGATTGGGCAGCATTCGCTTGGAAGCTGTGGCCCACGAACAGCGGAATGCCAAGAGCCTGGAAATAGTTGGCCTGAATATAAGTGTAGTGGAGGATCGACTGCCCATTTCGAGCCGAGGGCTTTTCTCCATCGAGCGGGATCGCGGCTGTTCGAAAGCTGTTGTCGTCCGGCGCTCGGGCACTGGTGATGGCAACCACTCCGGGGAGGGTTGCTAAACGAATACGAAGCTCGCGGACAAGAGCAACCTTGCGCATGGCGTTGTATTTCGATCCCTCGGGAAATTGAAAGTTGAGATTGACAACGTGCTTGCTGTCGTAGCCGTTTTCCATCTTGAGCGAGTTTATGGAACTCCGAACCAACATGCTTCCAGCGATCATGAGCACTAGGGAAAGGGCAACCTGCGTGGCGATGAGGCCGTTTTGGATATGGCGGCTACGAACCGGCGAGGTGCCCCCCCTGACGGTGGAGGAAAGCATGGAACGGGAGCTTTCCATTGCTGGAGTTAGCCCGAAAAGAATACCGGAAACCAGAGAAATGGCAAAGACGAAAGCAAAGATGTGGAGATCGGGCGTCACATCGAAGACGAGCGCGATATCTGGGGGCAAGTCTTCGGTTACCAGAACGACGGCTACTCTTAGCAGCGCCCAAGTGAACGGAAGCGCAACGACGCCGGCTAGCAGCCCAAGCAGAGCACTCTCGGTCAGCAATTGCCTGACAATTCGTAACCGGCTGGCCCCGAGGGACAAACGCGTGTGCAGCTCGGGCTGGCGGGATCTGGCACGCGCGAATTCTAAGCAGGCGACGTTTGCGCACGCAATGACTAGCACCATCCCGGCAGCGGACATAATGAGCAGAATGGTTAATATCAGTCCGCGATACATCTTCAGAGGCAGAGGAAACGGGGAGCCCGGCGAGACGAGCACAGCCGCAGGCTTAGCCGCATCCGAATGCGGATCATGCAAGCTCCGCAAGTGATTAGCGACAATGCCCACCTCTACTTGTGCGCGGCCGATGCTGACTCCAGGAACGAGGCGGCCAAACAACCGAAAGCGCTGGTTTTCACGGTCGCGCAGCCAATTATCATCGGCATGAACTAGCGGCTCCAGGCTGAGCGGAAGCCAGAAATCCGGCGCACCGATACCAGTGCCGACGAAGTCGTGCGGCGTAATTCCGACCACAGTAACGGCCGTGCCATTTAGATGGATCGTTTTCCCCAGCACGGTCGGATTTCCCGCAAAGCGTTTCTGCCAGTAGTTTTCGCTTATGAGAACCGAAGGCGAAGCCATAAGCTCAGAAATACCTATGGACTCGAAAGTGCGACCGCGTAAGAGCGGGATCCCGAGAACCTTGAAGTAGTTTTCGGAGACAACGTAGACGCTAGCGAAATCCGCATTGCTTGCCGGGGAGGATGGCAGCCCCAATATTCCCAGCCCCGATTCAGTTCGAGCAGCGGGCTGGGCAACAATGCCACCGGCGTTCGACAGCCTCATTCGCTCAGGGTTAAAGGCGATCAGACCACTAAAGGAATGTACTGAATCCCGATACGCTTCATAGTCGGGGTAGCTGAATCTGAAACTGCTGGCGCCCGAGTCCCGGACCAGCGCGATGTTAACCATCTCGCCGGTATCGCGGGCATCGAGAGGTCGGGCGACCATTGTTTTGTAGGCGGTAAAGACGGCTGTGTTAACCCCGATACCGAGCACCAAGGCAAGCACAGCAGCGGCGGTGAATCCCGGGTTGCGTCGGATCTGCCGGAGTCCATAACGAAGATCCTGGAACAGCACGTCAACGGACCTCCATTTCCACATCTCTCTGCTCCTCTCTTGCGCAATCGTCACGTTGCCGAACCGCCGCCGAGCGGCATAGTGAGCTTCCTCTGGCGACATGCCTGACTCCAGATTCTCCTTTTCTTCCATCTTGAGGTGGGCGCGAATCTCCTCTTCGACATCGTCTATCGGTCTGTACCGACGGAAGAGGCGCTGAATTTTTGAGAACTCTCGCCGCCAACTCATGGGCTCTCGTGGCCTCCGGCCGGCGCGAGAACACCCGTGATCGCTTTTACGAAGCGCTCCCAACGTGATGTCTCAGCTACCAATTTCCTACGGCCGGTAGGAGTCAGACGGTAGTACTTGGCCCGTTGCTTGTTTTCCGAAATGCCCCACTCGGCTTTGATCCAATCCTCTTGTAATAGGCGTTGCAGTGCAGGATAAAGCGAACCATGGTCGACTTTGAGAGCGTCCTCGGACATGCGCTCAATGGACTTTGCGATGCCATGCCCATGCGTGGGCCCCCAGAGCAGGGTTCGCAAAACCAACATGTCTAGCGTGCCGTAAACCAATTCAATTCGGCCGCTTTCTTGTTTCTTGGACATGGTAGTAGCCTTTCTACCACATGTGGTAGGAGTTTGTCTACTACCATGACTGTCCAACGCGAGAAGCTCTGACGACGTGGCGTTAATACCTAATGTCGAAATGATCGCGGCAATAAGCGCGACCCGCGATCGCAATGAATCGCCTCTTGGTCCATCATCCTTGAGGACGCCCTTTTGCTTGCTCCATCGCGATTTGGTTCACATGCGATAACGCTCTTGATCCTGAAGCGCCTTCAATCGCTTTCAAGGCAATATCCTGTACTTGACGCTTGGCTTCTTCGACCGCCTTTTCCAATGCCGCCATCTGATCGGTTTGCCGTTTCAGCGTTTCCTGCAGTCCGCTGACCTGGAGCGTCGCGACCTTGCGTTCCATTTCGGCATCTTTCTGAAGCACCAGAATCTGTTGCTCATAATGCGCCGTAACTTGCCGCGTAGCTTCCGCCAGAGCCGCCTCTTTTTCCGCCGTAATCCGGCGCGGCAAATCTGCCACCTGTTGCCGCAGTCCGCTGAGTTCCTCTTCCCGCTCCGCTAACGCCGCTTCCCGTTGAGTCCAAGTACGCTCTAACTCCCGCTGCCGCTCTTCGTTCTTTTGGGCCAGCAGGTGCGCTTCTTCGTCATACCGGTCCTGCGCCTTTTTCCGGTCGAGCTGCTTGCGGTATTCGTAGTCTTCGTTCTCCCGCTGGCGCTGTTTGCGGAGAGCCTCCTCCGCTTCTTTGCGCTCACGTTCAGCCGTCCGCGCTTCCTGCTCCCATTCAGCCCGCCGCGCCTCGGTCTCCGTTTTTAGGCGCTCCTGTTCGCGCCCATAATCTTGGACCATCTGGTCGAGCGAAGTGGCAACGATGTCGATTTTGTGAAGACGCTCCAGCTCCTGCCGCTCCAGCGCGACGGCTTCCCGCACGCGCGTGAGCAAATCCACTTCGGCTGTCAACTTTTCCGATAGTTCGAGCAAGGTGCGCGACGTCTCGCCATTGAGCGCGTAGATGCCCTGCACCACGGAATCCACCGAAACCGATTCCACGGACTGCCGCACTTCGGCCGCTTGCCGCTGTTCGATTTCAAAACTTTTTGGACCGGACGCCTCGCGCGAGGCGTCCGTTTGCTGCCGGATTGCATCGAACTCCTGCTGTACTTGGGCCTTACTGCGCTGCGTGCGGCTCGGAGTTACGGATTTAGTTGTTTTGGTCGCCATAGTTTACTTCCTGTGTAGCACCTGTGTGTTCTAGTGGCGCCTCTTCTAGTACCTCGAGGTTGACTCGAGCGGACCATTCCGCGCCGGCCAACAGGATCAACGTTGCGCAAAACGACCACAAGACGATGCTGATGGATTGCACGAAGGGTGGAACGTCGGAGCGGAGTTTGGCGCTCAGCCAGGGCCAGGTCAGAATGTTCAGGTATTCGGATATCTCCAAAAGCACCGCGACAGCGGCGGATGCCGGGATGAGGCGGCGGACTGGAATTTTGGCGTTGGGCAACAGCCAGTAAATGAGAAAGATCATGAGCATGGTCACGGGAAGCGCGACCAGATGGAAGCCCAGTGATTGCCGGACAGCGGCGTAGTGGCTGGATCCGAATGTACGGCTCAAAAATTGAACATTCACCGAGGTCGCGCTGACGGAGACGAGCACCAAAACGCCACAGATGAAAATCAGCCCCAGGCCGATCCCCTGGTTGCGCAGAAAGCTGCGGTTTTGCTTAACGTGCCAGATGCGATTGAGGGCTACTTCCAACGGCGTGAAAATACCGTTGGCGGTGAAGAACAGCAGGAATACTGAGAGCCAGCCGAACTTGTGCGCGGAGGCCGTCAAAAGATAGCTGCGGAAATTGACCCCGAAACTCTCGGGGAAGTAAGCGACTACGGTTTGAACGATGATCTCAACGCCGGCAGGCCAGTGAAAGACTGACCGGCACAGGATGATCATGGCCACCAGAAACGGAAAGAACGAGATCAAAACGTTTACGGCCACGGCAAAGGCATAGACGTGCGCTTCAGTTTGCAGCAGAAAGCAGAGCGAAGTCCAGATGCCGGAGCCAAGCGCCCGCAACGACCGCACGCGTAGGGCCGGGGCCGGGTGAAACGGGTCGATCAATTGCAATTATTTGCCTGGGTTCTGTATTTTTATCTCCGACAGGTCATAGCCACCCGCGTCTGAAACGTTGACGGTGCCCGCAATGCTCGCGCCAACGCGGAGCACATCGAAATCCGACTTGGCTTTTACGGGATACTCCATCGTCATCGCCTCCATGAAGTTGGGAATGGCCGCGGCGGCCACGGTAGCCGTCTGCTCTTTCGGGTTGAGCGAAATCACTTTCCCCGTGAGGGGGTAATGCTGCACGGCTCCCGCCGGAGGAGTTTTGCCGCAGGCGCTCAGGAACAGGGCAAGAATAATGATGGAGATGGTTTTCACGATACGCTATCTCCAGAGTAGCCGTTTTTGGTTTGACAAAATAGCGGTCTACCATCATGCTGGTCTAACGAACGTATAGGCAGGCGGCAGGAGGACGAAATGGCAAGCTACTCATCTGAGTTGCCCTTGGAACGATCCGAAAGCGTTGGGGATAACCTGGCGGGAATACCGAGCTTCTTTATCGACCCTGAAGGAGCCGCGCGCCGCGTTCACACCAAGTGGTTTTGGATAGGCCCGCTGGTGATCATCTCCATCGCCGGCATTATCGTGGGTTCGCTGATCATACCGATTGTGCAGCATGTGATGGAAGTCGCCCCGCTGCCGCCCGGCGCTACTCCCGAGCAATTTCAAAAGGGCGTGGCGATCAGCCTGATGATCCAGAAAATCCTATTTACTTATCTTGGTCCGGTTTTGGCGGCGGCGGTTCTTGCGATTGAGGCCGGTCTTTTGGCTGCGATCAGTTCCGTCATGGGGGTGAAGACGACGTTCCGGCAGTTGTTCAATCTAGTCAGCGGCTGCGCTCTCATCGGCATGCTGGAACAGATTGCCGTCATCGTCATCTTAAAAGCAAAAGGAGATATCTCGAGCGTGGCTGAATTGCGGCCGCCCATGGGTATCGACATTTTTCTTTCGGAGGGAACCAACAAATTCTTGCTGGCTTTCCTAGGATATTTTTCGATCTTCCAGATCTGGTGGATCGTGATGCTGGTGTTGATTTTCGCGGTTGCCTTCCGGGTAACCAAAGGCAAAGCATTATCCGTCGTAGCGCCGATGGTTCTGCTGGGGCTGGCGTGGCGGTTGGCCATGACCGCGTTTCAACGATGAGATAAAACACAACGACCCCGTGAATAGCGTCACGGGGTCGTTGTGTTTTGGAATGTAGTGTGCGCTTATGCTTTTGCTTTTTTAGGCGGCACGATCGCGTCTTTTACTGCTTTGGCGACGCGGAACTTTACCACCTTTTTGGCGGGAATCTTAATCGCTTCACCAGTGGCGGGATTACGGCCAATGCGAGCCTTGCGGTCGGCGCGGACCAAACGTCCGATGCCGGGCAGGATAAACAAACCGTTCTTTTTGGTTTCACGCACCGCCAGGTCCGCTAACGTATCCAGAAACTGCTTCGACACGCGGTTGTTGACGCCGGTGGCCTCCGCTAGTTCTTTTACAATCGCGGTCTGGGTCAATCTTTTTATTTCAGCCATCTCAAAACCTCCTCTTTACTCTAGTTGTGGAAATAGTAGTCGTCGATATGGGAAGAGCACTTCGCAAGCTTGCTTTATTCATTGAAAATAGGAACAAACAGAACCGTGCAGAAATGTTTTAGCCCTTCTTCGTCAATCCGATCATACGCAAGCAGGAAGTGCTTGTAAAGAGAAAAAGCGCCAAAAACCGCTGTTTTCCGGGTGTTTTTCATTGAAAAGCAAGAAAACGCCCCGTGAAATGGGCTTTCGAGCGGTCAGTCCGCGCGGGAACCCTATTTTTGGCTTAGTTCACCGGCGTTTTAGCGATGGGCATAAACTGTTGTGGTGAACCGACGCGAATTCATACGAAACGCCAGCACCACGGCCGCCGCCGCGCCGCTGGTCAGCCAAGCCCTCACCGCCGCCCCCGCGCAAGCCCGCGCTTATGTAACCGGGAAGAAACGAAGAGTGGGGCTGATCGGCTGCGGCTGGTACGGCAAGATCGACCTCCTCCGGCTCATCCAGGTAGAACCGGTAGAGGTGGTGTCGCTGTGCGACGTGGATAAACGCATGCTGAGCGACGCAGCAGCCATAGTCGCGACGCGGCAAGCTTCGAAGAAGACACCCCGCACTTTTAGCGATTATCGCGAGATGTTGAAGGAGCGCGACTTGGACATTGTGCTGATCGCTCCGCCGGACCATTGGCATGCGCTCATCATGACAGAGGCCGTGAAATCGGGGGTGGACGTCTACGTGCAGAAACCCATCAGCGTGGACGTCATGGAAGGAGCCGCGATGCTGGATGCCGCCCGTGCGCACAAACGTGTAGTGCAGGTGGGGATGCAGCGCCGCAGCACGCCCCATTTAGTGGAAGCCAAAAATCGTTTTATCGACGAAGGGAAACTTGGAAAAATCGCGCTGGTGGAGATTTGCTGTTACTATCACATGCGCGCGACCGCAAACCCGCCCGATAGCACTCCGCCCGAGACCTTCGATTACGAGATGTGGACCGGCCCCGCGCCCATGCGGCCCTACTGTTCGCTCACGCATCCGCGCACTTGGCGCGCTTTCATGGAATACGGCAACGGCATCATGGGCGATATGTGCATACATATGTTCGACATGACGCGCTGGATGCTGGGGTTGGGCTGGCCCACTCGCGTTTCTTCCACGGGCGGCATTCTGGTGGATAAAGCCAGCAAAGCAAATATTACGGATACCCAGACGGCGACTTTTGAGTTCGAAAACGTGCGAGTGGTGTGGCAGCATCGCAGCTGGGGCGAATCGGGAGATCCAAAATACGCATGGGGCGCTACGTTTTACGGCGACAAAGGCACATTAAAGACGGGCGTCTACGGCTATGACTTTATTCCGCTCAATGGTGGCGAGGCGGTGAGCCGCAACGTGACTTATGAATTGGAGCTCTATCCGGAAGACCGTACGGAAAAGGACCTGGAGCGCCATGTGGCTCCCGCGGTGCGGCATCATATGCAAAATTTTCTTCAGGCAATTGATGCGCGCGGGAGGCCCGTGTCGGATATCGAAGAAGGATATATATCAACCGCATCGTGTATTCTTGCCAACAATTCCCTGAAGCTGGGGCGCACCATGACTTGGGATCCGAAAACGCGAAAGGTGCTGAATGACGATGCGGCGAACCAGCTTTTGAAGCGGCCTTACCGCGCGCCTTGGGTGCATCCTGCGTAAGCCCCGTACCTTCAGACGCGCAGCGCGGTGATCGGATCGATGCGTGCGGCACGGCGCGCGGGAATGTAACTGGCTCCCAACGCTACCAGGAAAAAGAGCAATGCGATACCGATGAAGGTAGTGGGATCGGTCGCGCTGACGTGGAATAGCAAAGTCCTCATCACGCGCGTCAAAGCAACTGCGCCGCCAAGGCCAACGGCCGTTCCCGTCAATGCCAGGACAACTCCTTGGCCAAGGATAAGACGAAGAATGTCGCTCTGTTGCGCGCCCAAGGCTCGCCTGATCCCTACTTCCTGAATGCGTTGCGCTACTGAATACGCGATGACGCCGTAGATCCCAATCAGCGCGAGCAGCAGCGCCACCAGGGCGAACGATCCTAAAAGCGCTACCAGCAAACGCCGCTGGCCGACTTGCGCTTCCACTTGATCTTCCATCGTTCGCACCAGGCCAATGGGTTGATTCCGGTCCAGCATCTGCACCTGCTCCCGAATCGCCCTGCTGAATGAGAGCGGGTCGCCCGCCACACGTATCGCGACCATCGCGGATAGAGTGGCCGTTTGCGCGAAAGAGACGTACATAGTCTCCTGCCAGTCTTTTTTGTTATCTAGGTTTTGGCGCACATTCGAGACGATTCCGACGATTTCCGCCGGTTTCAAATTCACCCCGCCAATCAATAGGTGTTGGCCCACCGGATCTAGGCCGGCAGGATAGGAGGGCCAAAAACGGCGCGCCAAATTCTCGTCAATGATGGCTACCCGCGGCGCATCTTGCGTGTCATGCGCGGTGAATTCCCGGCCGCGCTTCAATGCAATTTCAAGAGTGCGAAAATACCCGGGCGTGACCGGAAAGATCTTCGCAATCAGGCGCTCATTCAACTTTAACTGTGGTTTCGCCGCATCCTGGACCGGGCTGCCCGCATAACCCATCATGGGAAGCGACATCGCTACCGCCGCATCGCGGACGCCGGGCAACGATTCTACACGCTCGGTGAGTTGTTGAAAGAATGACGCTATCTTTTGATTCGTGTCATAGCGTAAGGGCGGCAAACTAACGCTTACGGTCAGCAGCTTCGCGGGATTAAATCCGACTTCGACGTTACGCAGATAAGCAACGCTTTCAATCAGCAGCGCCGCCCCAATCAGCAATACGATAGAAAGCGCGACTTGCGCGACTGACAGCAAACCGCGTACGTTCAAAATACCCAGAATCCGGCGCGATGCTCCTTTACCGGCGGCTTCACCGCTGGCCCGCAGCGCATGCATCAGATCGGGCCGGGATGCGCCGAGTGAGGGCGCCAATCCGAATAGCAGGCCGGTTATGATCGAGACGGCAGCGGCAAATCCTACCACCACCCAGTCCATGTGAATTTCCGCTACACGCGGCAGCTCGAGAGCTGCGATGTGGGGAACCGCCCGTAAACTGAAAGCCGCGAGCAGAACACCAAAGACGCCGCCGAAAACCGATAAGAGAACGCTTTCCACCAGCAGTTGACCCATCAGGCGGCTCCGGGCAGCCCCGAGTGCCGATCGCAGGGCGAATTCCCGCTCACGGGAGGCTGCGCGCGTCAGCAGCAGGTTGGCCACATTGGCGCACGCGATCATCAGCACAAAGCCGACGGCGCCAAACAGCATCCACAACATGGACCGTACGTTCGCGACCAAATCATCCTTCATGGAAGTCACTTCCACCGGCGTTTTCGATTTTGCGTCGAGCATAGCCGGATGCGCCATCGCGTAGCGGCCTCGCATCACCTTCATCTCCGCGTTTGCTTGTTCGCGGCTTACTCCTGGCTTTAGGCGGCCAAATATGTTTAAAAATGGGCTGAGCGCTCTGGATTTCGGTGCGAAGGCCGTCCATTCCGAGGGCGCTGTCATCCAGGCGTCAATGCCGGGGGAAGGAAATTCAAAGCGGGGCGGAAGAACCCCGATAACGGTGTACGGCACGGCGCCAAGCGTCACGGTCCTGCCGATGATTTGCGGATCGCTGGCGAAACGCCGCCGCCAGAGTTCGGTGCTGATCATCACAACCGGCGGGGCGCCGGCCGAATCTTCCTCGGGACGAAAGCCGCGTCCACGCAACGGATCAACGCCAAGGATTCGAAGAAAGCCGGCCGATACGTGAACTCCTTTTAGTACTTCCGGCTCGCTTCCGCCGGAGAGCGTGAGATTTTCCTGTGAAGTGTGCGCCCCGATTTCAGCAACAGACCCTGCCCCGGCCTGCATATCCGCAAATCGCGTGGGCGTGGCCCCGCCGGCGAGGCTCACCAGCCGATCGGGATCGTGGTACTGAAGCGGATTGAGGAGCACGGCTCGAATGACCGTGAACATCGCCGTGTTTCCACCAATCGCGAGCGCCAGAGTCAGAACAGCAGTCGTGACAAAGACGGGATTCTTGCGCATCGTGCGCGCCGCATAGCGTAGGTCTTGCGTCACGGTTTCCAGCATTCCTGCATTCCACATAGCCCGTATATTCTCCTTCCTTCCGCTTACGTTTCCGAACTGCTTCCGGGCCGCGTGGGAAGCTTCTTGCGAGGTCATGCCGGCTTCCCGGTTGCGGCTTTCTCTCATCTCCAGATGAAACCGGATCTCATCCTCCAGATCACGGTCCAGTTGACGGCGTTTGACAAACGCTCGCCAGCGCAATCGGCCCGCGTGTAGCCATTCCATGGGATCCCCGGCCCTAAGGCGCCTCCATTACGCGTGAGACCGCTAGTGAGAGGCGGCTCCAGCGCCGGCTTTCGCCGGCTAGATGCTTTCGACCCGCCGGCGTCAGGCGATAGAATTTGGCCCGGCGGTTGTTTTCGGAAAGCCCCCATTCGGAATCCAGCAATCCACGCAGTTCCATGCGGTGCAAGGCTTGGTAGAGCGCGCCTTCGTCCACTTGCAGCACTTCTTCCGATATCTGTTGAATCGATTCCGCGATGTCGTAGCCGTGCATGGATGTGCGGATGAGGGTCCGCAGAATCATCATGTCCAACGTGCCGGGTAATAACTGATCTGAACTCTTCTCGCGCACCCCTTAACCTCTAAGGGAAGAGTATACACAATGGGCCCGAGACGGATGCCCAACTCCGCCCGGACCCCGGTCCGACTCTTCCATTACAACGAGCAACAGAAGCCGACGGCGTCGGCCACAGCCCGGGGGGGACCGCCCAACAAGCGCGATCTTAAGGGAGGTGGGACCTCCCCAGAAGTGGACTCCAACCCGCGTGTCCACTCCTACGGTTTGCACGCTATACGTCAAGTTGCCGTGATCCCAAGCCCGAGGCGAGACCGCCTGCGAGATTGGTAGCATTGATCAATCGCTGATATATGTCGCTGAATGAGCAGCCTACCGACCCTGAGGAAAGCCCTTCCGCCGACAATCCCGAGCCTAAGCTGGCCCACAAAGAACCGCGCCCGTTCCGCCTTCCCGAATACGAGTGGGCGTTTTTTAGTTTCGTTAAGACCTCAGTCGACGCATTGATGTTGGTGAAGAACCCTGTTCTGAGCAAAATCAAGGCGGTCTCGGCTCCAGCGATTCATATCTCTCGCAATACGACGCAAGAAGGCGAAGTGATTGAGAATAAGCCAATGCTCATGTCTCTGGAAATCGCTGTAGACGTCAAGGATGTGTTGGCTGGCGATTGACGGCCATTGCGGAGACCATCAACGATGCGGCCGAGGAAGGGCTCAAGACGCTCTTGCCGCAAATCTCTGGGCACATGACGAGGTTAGTCGAGGCGTTCGGCACGAGCGTGAGTATGAAAGGCGCTCCGTTTGATCACATCGCGGTGCGGAGGCTGGTGGAGGCATCAGAGATCGAGTTTGATGAGCATGGCGCGCCTGACTTTGAGCCCTGGATCTTTGCTTGGGACGGCTTGCGGCGTACCACGACGTACGCAGAAATGTTTAAGCAATTTCCGCCGCGCACCCTGGAGGAAGAACGAGCATGGGATGAATTGATTCAGCGAAAGAAAAGAGAGTTCAATGATAAACGACGTCATAGAAAGCTATCTTGACTCCGTCGAGGAACGGGAGTTCGATGCGCCGTTTATCGCGCTCCTTCGCGCTATGGGTTACCGGGACATCCATTTTTTGCATGGATCCTTCGAATTCGGCAAGGATTTTATAGCAAAGGGAGAGTTTGACGGTGCCTCGATGCAGTTTGTCTTTCAAACGAAAGCGGGGGATATCAATCTCAAATCCTGGAGCGAGTGTCGCGGACAAATCGATATGCTGCGGACTGATTCAACCGCGCACCCCGCCTTCGATATAACGTTGCCTCGTAAGGCCGTTTTCGTGACGACAGGACGGCTCGTTGGCGGGGCTGGGCCTGCCGCGCAGAGTTACCGCAAACATCTTGAAGAGCTCGGCGAGCTCGGGTTTGTGACATGGGATAAACAAGACTTAGTCGAGTTCATCACCGCGCATCCTGGAGTTTGTCTGGCCGCAGGGACGCAGGGAGCATTCTTGACGATGATCTGGCACGTTGAGCAAGGAAGATCTGACGAGAAGGAACTCGAGCGCTACTCGCGCGAATGGTTATCCACGGCCAAAAGTGTGCATCAGATCAGTCTCGAGACTGCGGTAATCGCACAACTCCTCCGCCGGACCGACCGTCTCGACTTGTCCTGTATGACGGCTCTTATGCTGATTCGGGCGGTTTGGTTTCGGGCTCACGGGGCGGAGCCTCCTGGAGAAGCGACGCTCACGGCCGCCGATACAGGACAACAGCTCTTTAGGCACTACGCGCGGCACATCTTTGAGGGGTGTGGAGACGACATGTTAGACCCAACCCAATTTTTGCGAGATCATGGCACGTTGGCGGCGCACGTAACCTACCCCATATCGTGCCTCCGTATGGTCGAGGTTCTCGGCCTGTTATATCTCCTCGATTCTCCGGCCGACTCTGAACTAAGAGATGACCTTGGCCGGTTTCTTATAGATTTTATGAATTCAAATGCCGGCGTGGCCCATCCAGTGTCTGATCGCTGGGCAATTTCATTGATTCCTGCCGTCCTCGTAGCGGCTCAGCGGGGAAGCCTTCAGTCGGCTCGGAATCTTGTTCAGAACGTAGCAAAATGGGTTGCCGATCGGTACGAATCGGACGGTTTGGGGTTGGCTGACTCGGACTCTGCGCCGAAGGAAGAGGTGGACCGGCTCCTAGGCGTTCCGTTCGAGCACGTAAAACTTGAACGCCGCACGGAGTCATACATTGCCACCGTGGTACTCGATTTGGCGGCGATGCTTCGCCTGGGTGATGTCTTTGATCTCATCAACAACGACTTTATGGCAGTAGTTCTGTTTCCGAGCGTGATCGAAGCCCCCGACTCGGAGGCCCAATACATAATTCACAGTAACGATCTCGCTTTCACGGCGAACATGGAATACGAAGACACCTGGGTTCCGCGGGACGGCTGGAAAGTCGCACCTCATCATCGACGTGCGAAAACTAATTACTATCTACAGCGAATCGGCCGACACTGGGACCACCTCGCTCTTAGCTCTGTTCTTCGCGATAGGCACTTCCCCGAGACCTGCCGCCATTTTCTACTCAATTAAGTTCGGCGAACCCTATGGCTACTCTGGACCGACCCCGCCCCGCTGCGACTTAGGGGTTAGTCTCACTCTGCGAACATGTCAGCGGCACGCTGGTCGTAAGTTAGCGCTTACGGGGCTGCCTACCTCAAGGGCTGTGAATCAGGAACTAGCTGGCAAGTTCGGCGTGGTCGGCGAGCACGTGGACGTGATTATCAAAAACCTCCACGAACCCGCCGTCTATCTTCAACACTTTTTGGCTGCCGCCGGCGGCATACGTCAGCGTACCGGCACCGAGCGCGCTCAGCAGCGGCGCGTGTCCCGGCAAGATGCCCATATAGCCGTCTTTGCCCGGCAGCTCCGCCATCGTAACCTGCTCATCCACGTACAAGCGGTCAGGAGTCGCAACTTCCAATTGAAAGGTATCGGCCACGAGTTTAGCCCTTCATCTTAGCGGCGGCTTCCACCACGTCTTCGATGGCGCCTTGCAGGTAAAACGCCTGTTCGGGAAGTGAATCGTGCTTGCCGTCTACAATTTCGCGGAAGCTGCGCACGGTATCTTCCAGTTTTACGTACTTGCCGGGACGTCCCGTGAATTGTTCCGCGACGTGGAACGGTTGTGACAGGAAGCGCTGCAGGCGGCGCGCGCGCGCAACAATTTGTTTGTCTTCGTCGCTGAGTTCATCGATACCGAGAATGGCGATGATGTCCTGCAAATCTTTGAAGCGCTGCAGCGTTTGCTTGACGCGCTGCGCGACTTCGTAATGTTCTTCGCCAACTACGTTGGGATCCAGAATGCGTGAGGTAGAGGACAGCGGATCCACTGCGGGATAAATGCCCAGCTCAGAAATCGCGCGAGAGAGCTGTGTAGTCGCGTCCAAGTGAGCAAACGTGGTAGCAGGAGCGGGGTCAGTGTAATCGTCAGCGGGCACATAAATGGCCTGGACTGAAGTAATAGAGCCGCGCTTGGTGGAGGTGATGCGTTCCTGCAAATCTCCCATTTCCGAAGCCAGATTCGGTTGATAACCCACGGCCGAGGGCATGCGGCCCAACAGGGCCGAAACTTCCGAGCCCGCCTGCGTGAAGCGGAAAATATTGTCGATAAAGAGCAGCACGTCTTGCCCTTCTTCATCACGGAAATATTCCGCGACCGTCAAACCGGTCAGACCTACGCGCAGGCGCGCGCCAGGCGGCTCAGTCATCTGACCATAGACCAGCGCGACCTTTGATTTCTCAAAATCGTGCGGATCGACAATGCCCGATTCCTGCATTTCGAGCCACAGGTCATTTCCTTCGCGGGTGCGCTCACCCACGCCGGCGAAAACCGACACGCCGCCGTGCTTCATGGCGATGTTATGAATCAGTTCCTGAATGATGACGGTTTTGCCGACGCCCGCGCCGCCGAACAGGCCGATTTTTCCGCCACGCACGTAGGGTTCAAGCAGATCGATAACCTTGATACCGGATTCCAGCATTTCCAATTCCGTCGATTGCTCCGCAAAGGCGGGAGCGGAACGGTGAATGGGAGACCTTTTTTCGGTTTGGATGGGGCCCATATTATCGACCGGCTGACCGAGGACATTAAGAACACGCCCAAGTGTTGGCTTGCCGACCGGAATCGAGATCGGCCCGCCCAGATCGAAAGCTTTCATGCCGCGCACAAGACCGTCGGTCGGCTGCATGGCGATGGTGCGCACGCGGCCTTCGCCGATGTGCTGCGCAACCTCCGCCATGATATCGATCACGGTAGGAACGTCATACCCTTCGCTGGTTACACGAATGGCGTTGTAGATCTTGGGGATGTGACCTTCGGGAAACTCAATTTCGATTGTGGGACCGGCCACCTGGACAACATGGCCTTCCACTACATCCTGTGTTGGCATAAAGACTCCAAAAAACTAGACAGTAGCGGCAGCGCCGCTAACAATTTCGATAATTTCGTTCGTAATACTCGCTTGGCGCACGCGATTTAAATTCAAGGTCAGCGTCTCTATTACATCGCCGGCGTTGGAGCTGGCGGAATCCATGGCCGTCATGCGCGCGGCATGATAAGCCGAGACGGATTCAAGCAGCGCGCGGTAGATCGACATTTCGACGTAACGCGGCAGCAACTCGCTCAATAATTCGTAAGGTGGCTGCTCATAGATGTAATCGATCTGCTCGCCGCCGCCTTCCGGTATCTCCACCGGCAGAATCTTTTTGGTGACCAGGCTCGGCGCCATCACGCTCTTGAATTCGTTCACCACCAGATAGACTGCATCGATCTCCGCTTTGTTATAAAGCTCGATCATTTTATCCGCGATCTCGCGGGCTTTCTCAATATTCGGCTTTTCGACAATGCCGATATGCTCGCCGGTAATATTGAATTTTCGTTTACGGAAATAATCGCGCGATTTCCGGCCGATGGTTTCCACGCGGAGTTCAGCTTGCCCGTGCTCATCGGCAAAGCGCTGCGCCAAGCGCAGCAGATTGGAATTGAACGCGCCGGCCAAGCCGGTGTCGCTGCTCACCACAATCAATTGAATACGTTTCTCGTCGCGCGTTTGCAGCAACGGCAGATCCGCTACTTCCTGGCTGCCGGCGGATGCCGCGGCTATATTCGACAGCACGCGGTTCATCATTTTTGCGTACGGGCGCGAAGCAACCGCATGTTCCTGAGCACGCCGCAGCTTAGCCGCCGAGACCATTTTCATGGCCTTGGTGATCTGCTGCATGTTCTTGACGCTGCGGATGCGGCGCCGGATGTCGATTAAGCTCGGCATCTATCAGCCTTTGGCGGCCTTCTCCTCGCCGCTCGCCCCACCCTTGAAGCGGGTTTTAAACTCAGTCAACGCGCCCTTGAGTTGGCCCTTGATATCGTCATTCAACTCGCGTTTTTCGCGAATGGCGTTCAGAAGCTCGGGTTTGCTGTTATCCAAATAGCGGTAGAGCTCGGCTTCGAAACGCCGGATGTCTTCCACCCGGACGTCATCGAGGAACCCGTTGCCGCAAGCAAAGATGATGGACACCTGTTTCTCAACCGGAATCGGCGAAAACGGCCCTTGCTTTAAGGTTTCCACCCAACGCTTGCCGCGGCTCAACTGATCTTGCGACGTTTTGTCGAGATCGGAACCGAACTGAGCAAAGGCTTCCAGGTTGCGGTATTGCGCCAACTCCAGACGCAACGTTCCGGCTACCGAGCGCATGGCTTTGATCTGCGCGCTGCCGCCGACGCGGCTGACCGACAGGCCGACGTTGATAGCGGGGCGGATATTCGAGTTGAAGAGATCGCTCTCCAAATAGATCTGTCCGTCGGTGATAGAAATCACGTTGGTGGGGATGTACGCCGAAACGTCGCCCGCCTGGGTTTCGATAAACGGCAGCGCGGTGAGCGAGCCGCCGCCCTTTTCGTCAGATAACTTGGCGGCGCGCTCCAGCAGGCGGCTGTGCAAATAGAACACGTCGCCCGGAAACGCTTCGCGGCCCGGAGGACGGCGCAGCAGCAGTGAGATTTCGCGATACGCGACAGCGTGCTTCGAAAGATCGTCGTAAATGCAGAGTGCGTGCCGTTTACTATCGCGGAAGAATTCACCGATGCAACAGCCGGCATACGGCGCGATGTACTGCATAGCCGCCGGGTCAGATGCGGTGGCGGCCACCACGATGGTGTAATCCATGGCGCCGTGCTGTTCCAGAACCCGCACCACTTGTGAAACAGTGGAACGCTTTTGGCCGATGGCGACGTAGATACAGATGACGTCCTGGCCTTTTTGATTAATGATGGTGTCGAGCGCGACCGTGGTTTTGCCGGTTTGCCGGTCGCCGATGATGAGCTCGCGCTGGCCGCGGCCGATGGGCACCATGGCGTCAATGGCCTTGATGCCGGTTTGCAGCGGCTGCTTCACGGGTTGACGATCCACTACGCCGGGCGCCAGGCGCTCCAGTTCATTGAAGCCGGTCGTGGCAATGGGACCCTTTTCGTCAATGGGCTGGCCCAGAGCGTTCACCACGCGGCCGACCATGGCATCGCCCACCGGGATGGAAATGATGCGCCCGGTGCGCCGCACTTGATCACCTTCCTTGACGCTTCCGTAATCTCCCAAAAGCACCACGCCGACTTGATCTTCTTCCAGGTTGAGCGCTATGCCGACAACATCCGACCCGAAATCGACGAGTTCACCGGCCATAACGTTTTGCAGGCCGTAGATACGCGCGATACCGTCGCCCACGCTGATAACGGAGCCGGTTTCGGAGACATTGGTGACCGCATCGAAATTTTCGATCTCGGCCAGCAGCACGCGCGAGATTTCATCTGCTCTGATTTGAGCCATACTTATTTGCTTGTTCCCTTCAGTTATGCCGTCAAACGCTGGCGCAGGCTTTCCAGCTTGCCGCGGACGGACGCATCATATTCTTTGGAGGCAACACGCGCCCGCACGCCGCCTATGAGCGTGGGATCGACATGATACTTTGCCCGGATGAATTTCCCGAGCTTGGTTCCGAGAACCCGTTCCACCTCTTTGCGCTCTTCATTGTTCAGCGTCTTGGCCGAGGTGATCTCAGCGGGCGCCCAACCCAGGCGCTCATCCACCACGGCTTCAAAACTGCGGCGCATGGCGCGCAATTCATTGATGCGGCGATGCGCGACGACAACCAGGAGGAAATTGCGAATCAAGCGATGGACGGCCAATTCATCGGCCAGCTTCGCGACGATGCTTTCTTTACGCTGCTTGCTGACTGCGGGCGACAGCAGCACCAGGTGGAGGTCTTTTGATTCGCTGAGGAACGACTCAGCCGCGTTGAACTGCGCGACCGCATCCTGCGGCGCCAGACCGGAATCGAGAGCGAATACGCCGTTGGCCAGCGCATGGGCGTAGTGTTCAGCAAGCGCTTCAGCCATTAGTTCTTACCTCGGTCAACCAGGTTCACAAAATCTTGCAGCAAGTCGTCAGCATTGGCGCCGGTGAAGCGGTCGCGTAAGCGGCGTTCGGCCAGAGCAAGCGCCAGACGCGTGGTATGTTGGCGCACCTTAAGGGCTCCCTCCAAGCTCAAGCCTTGGGCTTCGGCCGCAACATTTCTATGAATGTGTTCGATTTCTTGCTTCGTTTCGTTGAGCATGCGTTCGTGCTCACGCTGCATCTCCGCCTTCGCTTCCGCCCTGATTTTTTCCATTTCACCGGCAAGGTTGGCCATTTTGCGGTCCACTTCGGAATAGCGCAAATCGGCTTCCATCTTGAGGCCGGTGGCCTCTTTGATGGCTTTCTGAATATCGGCCGAACGGGCGTTGAAAAACGCGGGCGCGGTTTTAGCAATCACAAAACCGAGGCCAATGGCGAAAATGGCGAAGTTGATCACTTCCCACTTCATCGTTTGATCGATCTCTTGTGTTTCGGTTTCCCGGTGCGGCGCGGCGTTTTGCGCATTCGACAAGACCGGTAATAGGGTCAGGCCTGCAAAAAGCGTCAACGTGCTCCACTTAATGCGCCTCATGCCGCGCTCCGTCTCACAAGCGTTTCTACAATTTTGGTGCTGAGGCGATCTATGGAAGTGTCCATATCGCTCTTGGCCTGCTCGATTTCCTCGGCGGTCCGGAGTTTGGCCCGCTCGATCTGCCCTGCGGCGTCGGCCCGGGCGTTCGCCACAATCTCGGCTTGTTCGTCGGCCCAGCGGCGGCGTAGAGCCTCGTTTTCCCGCGCAATCTCAGCCCGCGCCAACTGAATGGCGCGGTCAAACTCAGAGGTTTTCTTGTCGGCTTCCTCGAAGGCGCGCTTGGCAATGTCGCGGACACCTTCGGTTTCCTTTCGCCGCTGCTCAAATATCTTCGCCATCGGCTTGAAGAAGATGTACTTCAAGTAAACGGACAGAAAAATAAAAAAAACAATGGTTGGTATTGCTCGGAAGAGTAGGGCGGCGAGGGCCTGTAGCGTTGCGTCCATTGAAAACTTACGATTCGACTAGGGGAAGCGGGTTAGCTCGCACACCAGGCACAATTCTGGCACGGCGGGATTTTCCCCCAAGGAATACGCTAGCATAGCGTATTTTTTAGAACAATTGAACTAGAAATTTTGGGCAATGTGCTGGGCTGCCCGCTCGAAACGCTTTGGAGGAGATAACGTCTTGCCTTTAGATGCTAAAAAATATCAAACGCCCGTTACCTCTGCTGATTTTCCTTGGCTTGCTGCTGCCCATCGCCGGTTTCGCGCAATTGCCGATCTCGCTGGGCGTCAAAGGCGGTTGGCCGCTGACGTACGCGCTGTCCGATTCAAACGGCCCTGGCCTGACGAGGTTTTATTCCAACTCGCGGGAATTTATCGTCGGCCCGATGGTAGAGCTTCGACTGCCCTTGCGATTTTCGGTAGAAGCGGATGCCCTGTACCATCCATTTAATGTCACAACCGGTTCAACGAACAGTTCTACGGTGCTTTCCGACACATCTTATAGTGTTTGGGAGTTTCCAATACTCGTGAAATACCATTTCGGCGGCCATTTCCTCGATCCCTTTGTGGGCGTGGGCCCGGAATTCCGCACGCAGCCCGGTGGGTTGTTCAGCCAGAACAGTACAAATATTTCCAGCGGCGGTTTTGTTTTGGCCGGCGGATTAGATTTCAAATTGAAGATCATCCGTATTTCGCCGGAGATTCGATATACGCATTGGGGAGGGGATAGTGCTCCAGCTGGGACGGCCGCTACGGTGAGCTCAAATCAGAACCAGGCGGCGTTATTGGTGGGAATTACTTTTTAAAGCGCAGGCCTTGCGCCGGAATGAACGGCTGACTTCGTGCGGTAGAATAGCCGTCGAAATCAGCCTGATTCATGCGCACATCCCACCTCGTCATTGCAACAACACTGATCGCATCCGCCGCGCACAGTCAGTCCACGAAGAATCCGTTTCCCACGCCCATTCCCGCCTCGGACGGTGTCATCAAGGTGAATTTCGCTGAGTTTGCCGAGATCCCCTACGCCGGCAACGAAGCGCCCCGCATGATGCTCCTGCTTGATGAGCCGGGCACGCACCGGCTTTTCGTCAACACGATGAGAGGGGCGATCTACTCCGTCAGCTACGATGGCAAAACCGTCACACCGTACCTGGAGATAAATGCGCCAACCTGGGGAGTGAACGTCCAGTGCTCCAGTCACGACCGCGGCTTCCAGAGCTTTGCCTTCCACCCGCAGTTTAATCAACGCGGCGCGCGCGGCTACGGTAAGTTCTATACCTACACCGATAGCGCTAACATCACGCCGAAAGCGGATTTCCTACCGAACGGCCCCGGCCATATACACGATACAGTTTTGCTGGAATGGACCGCGAAAAATCCCGAAGCCGCCACCTACGACGGCGGCGCGCCGCGCGAAATATTCCGGACCGCGAAAGCATTTCAAATTCATAACGGTGGACAGCTTGCCTTCAACCCGCTCGCGAAACCGGGCAGCCCCGATTACGGTTTGCTTTACGTCGGAGTGGCCGACGGCGGCAATGGGGGCGACCCTTACAAACACGCCCAAAACCTTTCCTTCGCATTCGGCAAAATTCTTCGAATTGATCCACTTGGCTCGAACAGCGCCAACGGCAAATACGGCATTCCTTCGAAAAACCCTTTCGTAGAGCATCCCAAACCTGGAGCGCTTGGCGAGATCTATGCCTACGGGTGCCGGAATCCCCAGCGCTTTTCGTGGGACCCCAAAACCGGCAACATGTTCCTGGCTGACATCGGCCAGGAGGTCGTCGAGAAGATTACACTGGTCACCCCCGGCGCGAACCTCGGATGGAGCATCTGGGAGGGTAGCTTCCGGTATGGTCCCGGAAAGGTTGACGTGGGAGATCCGCGCGGCGACCCGGCGGTTACATATCCAATCGTCGAGTTCGATCACACAGACCCGCTATTCCAGGTCAGCGTAGCGGTCACCGGCGTCTTTGCTTACCGGGATACCGCCATCAAGCAGCTTACAAACAAGCTGCTCTTTGGCGACAACCCCAGCGGAGAACTTTTCTACGTTGATGCCGACAATCTGCCCAAGGGTGGGCAAGATTCGATTCGCCGGATTTTGTTTAACGACAAGGGCGCGACCAAAACGCTGCTTCAGCTCATTCAGGAAAAAAATACTTCACAAGGCAAGCATCCTGCAAAACGCGCCGACATGCGCTTCAACCTCGTGCCGCAAGGGATCTTTATGCTCAACAAGGCTGACGGCGTCATTCGGCTCCTGGTTCCGTGACCGCTGCCGCTCGCAGAATACTGCACGCCCTCAGGCAAACAGGCTGGTGATGGGTTTGCCCTTGCCGTCTTTCGTGACGTAGACCGGCCGCTTCTCAACAACGAAGGCGTAATTCGGTGGGATTCCTAAGGCGTGGTACATGGTGGCGTGCAGGTCTTCCACCGGCACTGGATTTTCAATTGTGGTGCAAGGGCGCTCATCCGCCGTTTTGCCGTAGACCATGCCTTTTTTAATCCCGCCACCGAACAGGACTACTGAGCCGGCAGCGGTGAAATGGCGATGCATTCCATAGTGCTTGGGCTCGCTCATGACGTCGGGCGTTTTCGCCTGATCTTTCACTTCTTTGCCAACCTTGCCCTCGGTAATGGCGTCGCGTCCGAATTCGCTGGCAAGGATAACGAGTGTCCGATCAAGTAGGCCGCGTTCTTCCAGATCCCGGATGAGCTGGCTGACTGGAAGGTCTATCTCCCGCTTCATACCGGCAGCGCGCTCGTGGCCGTTCTCGTGGGTATCCCAATAGCGGAAAGGAATGTATTCAGTGGTGACTTCGATATAGCGTGCGCCGGCCTCAACCAGCCGCCTCGCCAGTAGGCAGCCCTGGCCAAAACGCGAATTGTTGTAGACGTCGTAACTCTTTTTCGGCTCGAGCGAGAGGTCGAATGCTTTTGCGGAAGGCGAAGTGAGAAGGCGGTCGGCTGCATCCACCGAACGAATCAGAGACGCGCGCTGAAAATCGCCGCCATATTGATAAACCGGCTCTTTGGCGAGCAGCTTTTGGTAAATACCATGGCGGCTTTTGAAGCGAGCATCGCCGAGTTCGGCGGGAGGCCGAACGGCGGCTGCGGCATCGGCCGGATCCGTAATAAGAAATGGTCCGTATTCAGTTCCCAGGAAACCTGCCGTATGAAAGGCCTTCACTGAGGCGCTTTCCGCTCCAATTTCGAGATTCTGGCCGATGGCCACAAAAGCAGGCACAGTATCGTTCTTTGGGCCAAGCGTCTTGGCCACGATGGAACCCAGATGCGGGACGGCCATGGGTTGCGGCGGGACATACCCGGTATGCCAATGAAACTGGTGGCGCGAATGGAGGATAAAGCCGAGATCGGCGCCTTGGAACGTGCGGATGAGCGCGGCGCGGTCCATCACTTTAGCAATGTTTTCGAGCCCCGCCGAGATCTTTATGTTATCGACTGCGGTATCAATACTGGGGAACGTGCTCAGGACCTTTTCAGTGCGCACGCCCGGTTCAAAGGGTGTATATTTCTTGGGATCCCACGTCTCTGTCTGCGCCATCCCGCCAGCCATCCAAAGAACGATGACGGCATCCGCCGTGGGTTTAATCTTAGTCTCCGCGCATAGCATTTGCGGCGCGCTACCAGTGAGAGCTGCCAGTGTCGCGCCTGCGCTAACACCCATAAAGCCGCGCCGGCTGATTTGCGAATAGATTCGTTTCTCTTCTGCGTTCATGACTGTTTCCGATTTGTACTTCAATAAATGAGCTGGAATTCCGGTTTCATGACTACTGCCCACAGCAAGTCAGCTAAACCGTCCGGAGACGGCGTTCCTGGCTTAGCGGGGTTTTCGAGGGCGGCGTCTGCAATTTGACGTTCGTCGCCAGAGGGGAACCGGTCGAGCGCGTATTCGAACACCCAATTCTCAACCTGTGCCTTCGTCCTCAACACCGGCCCGGACGAAAGGGGCGTGCCCGGATGCGGAGGAATGAGCCGATCGAGGCTAGGAGTCTTGTCGAAAATGAAGAACTGCGCCTGAACGGACTCGCCGACTCCAAACTGCATGGGCTCGAAACCGGGCGCGCCCCGGAGACGGCGATAGCCCTTGCCGGCAATATCGTATTCAACTACAGAGGAAAGTTTCACGCGTGTGGCTGACTTAGACTCCACGCCATCAGCGCCAAGAACCTTGATAGGACCGGTTGCATCCCGCATGCCGGACACCTCCCGCGGCTTGAGAGAAGAAAGCGGAACCGAACCGTTTGGCCCTTCCAATTTGAGGTCCACCCATAGGGGAGCGGCCTTATCGGGGGCGGTTGACAAGGCGTCCTGAACGATCAGATAGAGCTTACTGGATTTAGAGATGTCCAGATCCACTGGGGGCGCCACGCCGGCTTTGTCGCGGTTTTCATTTACCTGAGCGGCATAGAGGCTCGCCGGTTCCGGGGGCAATTCACCTAACATCCGGCGGGAACCTCTGGCCAGCCAATGAGTCAGCGTCTCGCCGTTTACCAATTCCACGGCCTGGATGGTGGTGGGTTGGTTGTCGCGAGTAGAAAACACTTGGTCGCGGATGGGACGGCCGAGGGCGCGAGTCAGGCTGCTGGCGGCGATACGCCATTCACGCGAATAGTTACCAGCTAAAGAATCGTTAAAGCTAGGATTGGCGCCAGGTGTCTTCGCGGAAAACGCCACAGGCAACAAGCGCGGCGCCAAGAAATTCTGATTGGCTGGGACATCAGCGGCAATCTTGGTAGTGCGATTCTCAGTAGCTGCCGGGCGATCCAGCTCGGACGGCTTGGCCACATGCCAATCACCTGTAATTGAAGCGATGGCGTCAGAGAACTGTTCAGCCGTTAAACGCCGGACTTCCGGGCCGCGGAAGACGTATTGTTTAGGACGCCGTTCGCCGTTTTGCTCGACGGCCTGAAGTTGGTAGGTCTGCGAGCTAATGATGGTGGCGAGAAGGCGCTTCATGTCATAACCATGAGAGACAAAATCCGAAGCGAGCCAATCGAGCAGTTCCGCACTCCATGGCTCGGCGTCCATATCGTCGACGTTTTCGACGATGCCGTGTCCCAGCAGCCGCTCCCAGAAACGATTCACCAGGGTTCGCGGCAGACGCCCGTTGCGCGGATCAGTGAAGATGGCGGCGGCAGTGGCGCGGCGGTCGGCCACGCTATTGGAAGGCAATGGCCGGTCCAACTCGGGATAAAGGAAAGCCGCGCCGACTGTCTTATGCTGAGCGACATCACAGCGATAGAGCTGTAGTTGCTCCTCTTCAGAAAAATAGCTGGCGAGCGCGTAGGCGTCTTTCAGCTTCCACTTGCTGATGAAGCTATCGTGGCAGGAATTGCATTTCAGGTTGATGCCCAGAAAGATCTGCGCGGTATTCTGCGCGGCTTGCAGGGCCGGGGTTTGGCTCGCGCTCACCGTCCCACGCCAGTTCACGCCTATCAAGAAGCCGTCCGGATCTAACTGGCCGGACGGATCGATAAGTTTATCCACGAACTGGTTGTAGGGCAGATTGGTTTCCAAGGAAGTCAGCAGCCATTTGCTGATGCTTTTCCGCGAAGCGGTTTCCGAATAGTAGTTCACGCCTTCATCGTTGCGGAGTAGATCGTCCCAGAACGAGATCCAGTTCTCGGCGTACTTGGTATCGTCGGCGAGTAGCTGCTGAACCAGCTTCGATCGCTTATCGGGAGATTTGTCCGCGACGAAATCGCGCAGCTTGCCGGGCGGCGGCAGGAGTCCCCATATATCGAGGTAAGCGCGCCGGGCGAATTGGCTATCGGATACGCTCTTGGGCTGTCTGACGCCGTTCTTCACCAGGTAATTGGCCGTGAAGCGATCAACGGGCGCGGACCAAGCCGGCCACGGTGTGGACGCTGGGACAGCGGGTGCTGTTAGAGCAAGTGAAGCTTCCCACTTGGCTTTTGCAGGAGCGGCGGTGGGATTTGGACGGGCGCCTTCGTCGATCCAGCTCCGAATGGCGGCAATTTGAGCCGCCGGGAGCGGGGCGCCGCCGAAAGGCATGCGCGGTTCCATCTCACCCGTGATTCGTTGGATGATCAGGCTCTGAGCGTTCTTGCCGGGTTTGACGGGCGAGCCGCTGCGGCCTCCATTCATCACGTCCTCGTAGCTCGCGAGCGACAAACCACCAGAGCGTTTTTCCTGGCTATGGCACGTCTGGCAGTGGGAAGCGAGTACCGGCTGAATATCACGTTCGAAATCTATCCTGCCTGGCGCCGATTGGGCTGCGGATTGTTGGGGAGCATACCAAAGAAGTAACAGCCAGGAAATCAAGATGCGCAAACGAAGCGGCCTCCTCTAAACGTCATGACCATACCAAAAATCGAGGTGCGGAGGGCGCCAATCTAAAGCATCTATTTATTTTCATAGAATGAAAACAAACAAATTTGCAGCGTGGGTTTAAATCCTGATTATTGTTCCTTTTCCACGAACTAAGCCGACGCGAACGGTTCATCAAAGGAGAAGGAATTTTTATGATATAAAAACCCTATGGCAAGGCGCGACGCAACAAACAATTATTTATGTCAAGCCATTTCGCGCGCCTGCGATGTGATTGATACGTTCCAAACTCCGGGCGAACATCTCCGTCTTACGGATATCGCCGGACGGACGAATCTGAGTGCCTCAACCGTGTTTCGTATCCTCTACACGCTGGAGCAGCGCGGCCTGGTTCTCCGCGTGGGGGAACGCCAATACCAACTGAACATCCGCCCGCCGAAACGCCGCAAGCATCATATCGGGTTTGCGGGACAGAGCCAGGAGTTTGCATTTTCGCGAGCCGTGGCGGAGGGGCTGACGGAAGCAGCCGCTAAAGCAGATGTCGATCTATTGGTTCTGGACAACCAATACAGCGCGAAAACGGCGTTACGAAATGCAGATGTATTCGTACGCGAACAAATGGAACTGGTTATTGAATTTCAGACTGACGAACACGTGGCGCCAATTGTCTCTTCCAAGTTGATTGAGGCGAACATCCCGATGATTGCGGTCGAGATTCCGCATCCGGGCGCGACTTATTACGGCGCCAACAACTACAGCGCGGGCTTGCTGGGCGGCCGCATGCTTGGACGCTGGGCTAAACACCATTGGAAAGAAGCCATCGATGAAGTCCTCTTGCTGGAGCTATCCATCGCGGGATCTCTTCCACAGGCCCGGCTCACCGGAACAATCGCGGGAATCCGGGACGTGATTCCTGCGATTGACGATTCGCGAGTGTTCCGCCTGGAGAGTAAGGGTCAGTTTGGCGCAAGCATAGAGGTTGTCCGCCGCCATCTGCGCCACAGCCGAGCGAAGCGGGTTCTGATTGCCGGTATCAATGACCCCAGCGCATTGGGCGCTTTGAGCGCGATGGAAGAAGCCGGACGGGCGGAGAGCTGCGCGATCATGGGCCAAAACGCATCACTCGAAGCCCGTAACGAATTGCGCAAACCCGCAAGCCGCCTGATCGGTTCCGTGGCGTACTTTCCGGAGTCATATGGCGACGCCTTGATTTCATTAGCAATGGATATCTTGGCGAAAAAGCCGACACCGCCGGCGGTCTTCGTCAAGCACCAAATGGTGACCAAGGAAAACGTGGATCGGCTTTATCCAAACGACGCGCTGCTCGAACACGGGGAGCTTGAGGATCAACTTTTCAGAACAAGATAGGTTTCATTGACCGAAATATCATGGCGACCAACGCCATTTCGACAATTTTCATGTTTGCCAAGCCCGGCCGGTAAACACTAATTGAATGAACTGCTTGTACTCTTGCCTTGCCCTTCAGCGGATTTCACTACGTAAAAAATGATTTGATCGGCAGTTTTACGTTGTTTTGTGACCGCCACCTAACATACGCTCCTCCAAGCATTCCATTTCCACGCTGAAGAAAGGCTTGCATGAGCTCAGCTTCCCGCTCTCTGTTGATCGCTCTCACGATTTGTTGTGGGGCACTGTTGTACTCCCAGGCAATTACGGGTGACCTGGCGATAGACATCACCGATCCAAATGGGGCTACCGTTTCAAACGCCAAACTTGAGCTGACAAACACTGCTGAAAATACGACGCTCTCGGGTGTGACCGCGGATACCGGCGGTTTTACTTTCGGACAATTACGGCCGGGATCATACCGGCTCAAGGTCACGGCTGCCGGATTCAAAGAGCAGCAAGTAAATGAAATAACCATCCAATTGGGCCAGCGCGCGCATATTGACGTGAAGCTTTCTCTCGGCGGAGTTACTGAGTCAGTCACGGTTTCGGCGGAGGCCGCGACGCTGTTGAACGCGGAGAGCTCAACCCAAGGCCAGGTGATTCAATCGAAGCCAATTTCCGAGTTGCCGCTGAACGGCAGAAATTTCATACAGCTTGCGCAATTAACAACCGGATCCGCACCCGTCGGCAGCGCCAATTCGCCTGCGACTAGTTGGACGGGACGAACGGACACCACGCTTTCGATTGGGGGATTGCGGGAAAGCGACGTCAGCTACTTGCTGAATGGAATCGAGACGCGAAATGCACGTTTCGGCAACGCCGGCATCCGCCCGTCAGTCGACGCGATTCAGGAGTTCAATGTCCAGCGCAGTTCGTTTACGGCGGAATACGGCCGAAGCGCTGCCATTGTCAATACGGCGATCCGCTCGGGAACGAACGATCTGCATGTAGTTGCATTCGATCTGGTGCGTAATCGCGAATTCGATGCCAACAACTTCTTTGCGAACAGCGCGGGGCAGGGGCGCGCGCCTTTTTCCCAAAATAATTTCGGCGCTACGGCCAGCGGCCCCGTCTACATTCCGAAGGTGTACCACGGGCGCAATCGCACCTTCTTCCTCTTTAATTACGAAGGCTTCAGAGAACGGCAGGGAATTACGACGACGGGGCTTTACCCGTCGCAGGCGCAGCTCCAGGGAAATCTTGCAGACAATAGCGCTGGCACCGGCCTATTCCCGACCAGCTCACCTTTTTGCCAGGCGAACCCCGGCTCACGGCATTGCGTGAACGTGATCGATCCAACCAGCGGCTTGCCATTTCAGAACAATGTCATCTCGGCCAGCCGGCTGGATCCCACGACGCAAAAGGCTATCGCCTTTACGCCGGTTCCCAATGTCGCCGTCAACACCGCATCGGCCTCGTTTCCGAGTTTCAATACTTTCGGTTCACCCAAGCGGCAAACCGATTGGGACCAGTACAACGTACGGATCGATCATCAAATTTCGAGCAAGGACATGATATACGGCTCGTACTCCAACTCAAATGAGTCGCAAGTGTCGCCGGCGCTACGGGTGTTGGGCGGCGACGTGTTCCCCATGTCGGACCAGCTTTGGACAGCGACTTATGTGCGGACGATCACGCCCTCCATCGTTAACGAGCTCAGGTTTGGCCACAACGACAGCAAGACGTTCCGGACCTCGGAAGGGTCGAACGGCGTGAACTACGCAGCAACGGTCTTCGGCCTGAAGAATACCTCGACCAACCCGTTTGATTATGGAGTTCCGGCTTTCTCTATCACCGGCTTCGGTGCCGTAGGGTCGATCTCCGAAGCAATCGGCGCCGACGATGAAAATTTTCAGTACGTGGACAACCTGAGCATCAACCATGGCAAGCACGATTTCAAGACCGGCGTGCAGATCATGCATCAGAAGTTTTTCCAGATCACCGACTTTAACGGCAATCCTGGCTTTACGTTCGACGGGCGGTTCACCGGAACCAGCGGTAACGGAATTGCGGACTTCCTGCTAGGTACTCCGTATCAGGCATCCGGCGCCATAGGCAATTCGGACCAAAACCTGAGGACGAATTATTACGGCGCTTATATAGAGGACAACTGGAAGGTCTTTCGTAGTCTTACCTTGAACCTCGGCTTGCGTTACGAGTTCGCGAGATCTCCGAACGAGATCAACAACCGGAGTCTTTATTTCGACACTGGTCTTAAGCAGCTTGTGCTTGCGGGCCACGGCGTGCGGCCGGAAATTGTGGACCCGGATTACAACAACTTCGCGCCGAGAATCGGATTCGCCTATCAGCCGGGATTCCTGAAGAACACCGTCATCCGCGGCGGAGCCGGCATCTATTACGCGACAGACAACTTCAATGAAGAACAGTTCAAGGTACAGGGGCCGCCGTTCTATCAATCGCAGACGATCAATAGCAATCCAACGACTCCCACCTTATTCATGAGCCAAATGCTACCGTCGTTCGCCACGTCGCCAAGCTTGAGTCCCTTTACGTTCAACCGGCTGAATCGCACACCCTACATTTCGCAGTGGACCTTTGACATCCAGCATTCATTCGCGAACAATAACCTGGTTGAGATCGGATACGCAGGCAGTACGGGGCAGAAACTGCCGCAGCGCAGGAATCTGAACATCGCCTCGCTCGATCCCACTGGCACGATCCCCATTGCCTCGCGGGTGCCCTATACAGGATTTGGCTCCATCTTGTACGACTACAACGGCGGCTGGTCTAGCTATCAAGCGCTAACCGCTCGCTATGAGAAGCGATTTGGGTCAGGCCTCTACATCCTTGCGTCGTACACCTTTCAAAAAGCGCTGGACCTGGGGGGCACGGATGATTTTTCGCAGTTGTCCGCCGACTACAAGGTTTATGACAAAGGCCACACCGATTACGACACGACCCACCGGTTAGTGTTCAGCTATCTTTACGAATTGCCATTCGGGAAAGGCAAGCGGTATTTCGGCCACAGTTCAACGTTGCTGAATACGCTCGTAGGTGGCTGGCAGTTAAACGGGATCACTACGCTCGCGTCAGGGCAATACAGGACGGTGACAGTCGGAACCGACTGGCTCAATCTCGGCTCGTTTACCACCTCAGTTCCTAATATCGTCGGAGATTACACCGCCGGGCGTTCGTCTCCCACGCAATATCTGAATCGGGCGGCGTTCGATTACCCACGCAACGCCCTCGGAATCCCAATACATATACAAGGCGATGCCGGCCGGAATCAAATCGAAATACCCGGAGTGGCTAATTGGGATGCCAGCCTGTTCAAGAACAACCGAATTGGTGAGCGCTTCAACGCGCAGCTACGCTTTGAAGCGTTCAATATTTTCAACCGGACTTCCTTCGGCACGCCTAATCTGAGCTGGACCAGCCCGACCTTCGGCCAGATCACCAGCACATTGACCGATCCACGGCGGCTGCAATTGGGTTTGCGACTGATGTTCTGATTCACCCGTCGAAGCCGCAGGTTCGACACAATGACCTGGAATCTACCCGAAACCATATAGTATAATTGACCAACTCGTAGCACTCCCTGTAAAGAGTGTCTCTCCCCGTCCCGAGTGCCGCTGTGTCGCGGTGTTGTTATCACAACCTCACAAAT
This sequence comes from Bryobacteraceae bacterium, assembly GCA_036488895.1. Lineage (GTDB taxonomy): Bacteria > Acidobacteriota > Terriglobia > Bryobacterales > Bryobacteraceae > Bog-105. The sequence continues at coordinate 32,693 of DASXGT010000266.1, forward strand.
ACGGCAAGGGGAGTTCGTTGCTTAAACAGTTATCCGCATTATTTCTGATAGCCGCCGGTGTGGCTTTGGGCCAAACCAGTTCATTAAGAGGCGTAATCAAAGACACTTCAGGAGCCGTCGTCGAAGGGAGCGCTGTCACCCTTACCGATGCATCCACGGGAAGCTTGCGCAACGTGCTGTCCGACAAAACAGGCGAGTATCAGATCTTGCAGGTTACACCGGGAAAGTACACGCTCAAGGTGGAAAAACCCGGTTTTTCTGTTCTCGTCAAAAGCGACGTCACTCTCGCCGTCAACGTTCCTTCCACGGTGGATTGCGTGCTGGAGATCGGCTCGGTTGGCAGTACGGTAAACGTCGAGGCAGAACCGGCGCAGATCAATACGGTAGACGGAACAGTAGGAAACGCGTTCGAGCAGAAGCAGATCAACGAATTACCGCTCCAGACCAGAAACGTTGTGGAACTGCTCAGCATTCAGCCCGGGGTAACACAGACGGGCGAGGTACTGGGCGCTCGGCGCGATCAGAACAACGTCACACTGGACGGCGTGGACGTGAACAACAATCAGAATTCAGGCATCTCAACCGCGCTGATCAATGGATCACAGCAAGCCAACGGCAGCACCACGTCAAATGTAGCGGGATTCAACGCCGCGCTCCCCGTGCCGCTTGATTCGGTGGAAGAGTTTCGGGTTACCGTGGCCGGGCAGGGCGCCGAACTGGGACGCTCATCAGGCGGGCAAGTTACGCTGATCACCAAGAGCGGGACTAACAGCCTACACGGGACGCTGTACGAATATAACCGCAATACCCTGCTGGCCGCGAACGATTTCTTCAATAATGAGGCGGGCGTGGCGCGTTCGCCGCTGGTGAGGAATCAGTTCGGCGCATCCATCGGCGGTCCTATTATCAAGAACCGGATCTTTCTTTTTGGAAATTGGGAGCGCCGCATTGACGCCAGTTCGATTCCAAAAACGGCAACGGTGCCCAGCGACACCTTGCGTCAGGGGCAGCTTTTATTTCAGTTAGCGGATGGGTCTACCCAAACTCTTTCCCCCGCCGCGGTGCGGGCCATCGATCCATTGGGCGTCGGGTATAGCCCCGCGATGAATCAATATCTAAATTCATTCCCGCACGGGAACGATCCCTCCCTCTCGCTTGACAACGGACTAAACTTCAACGGCCTACGATTCAATGCGCCGCTCGATCTAGACCAATCGGCCTACGTGGCGAAGATGGATTTCAATATCGACCAAGCGCGCAAACATACGCTGTCGGTACGTGGAACGTTGAACAGCGCATCGCAAGATGTCACGGCCGGCCAATATCCAGGCCAGTCGGCTTCTCAGATGCTATTGGACAACAGCAAGGGTATTGCTGCGAATTACACGTGGATCGCCAAACCAACTTTGATTAACGTGGCCAATTTCGGCATTACGCGCCTGGGACTCAATGAATCTGGAACGCTGGGAACGGCTCTCTCCTTTGGTGGAATTACCGCGCCGCAGAATTACAATGTCCGGCCGTCCATACAAATCATGCCGACCACTACCATTGGTGACGATTTGACATGGACGCATGGAACCAACACCATCACGACTGGAATCAATTTCCGGTTTATCAGAAATACGCACACGAACTACGAAAATTCCTTCCCGTCTTATTCGTTCTCCAGAAACACATTGGGCGGCTTAGGCGGCGATGCAGACACGCTAGTAACAAACTACCTCAGTCAACAGCTTGGTATAGCCAATGCAACTCTCGCGCAACACACGGCGGTTGAGACGGGGTTAGGTGATTTGCTGGGCCTGGTGAACCAATACAGCGCCACGTATCAGTACACGAAAAGCGGCGCGGTGATTCCTTTTGGCACGCCCGCCACTCGTGAATATGCAGTCAACAGTTATGAGCAGTATGTGATGGATACCTGGCGCTTCAGCCCCACGCTGACCATCACTGCCGGGTTGCGTTACAGCAATGCGAGTACGCCTTGGGAAGTGAACGGCACTGAAGTCGTGACAACGGTTCCGTTGCAAAATTATTTCGCGGAACGAACCGCGGCGGCGAATCTGGGAATCCCCAACAATCAGATCGCAGATGCGGCATTGACCTACACGCTCGGCGGAGCGGCAAATGGCAAGGCCGGTTGGTACGACCGGGCGAAGCTAAATCTCGGTCCTCGCTTATCGGCGGCATACGCGCCCGACAATGACAGCAACTGGTTCAAAAAAATTATGGGCAAGGGGAGTGTCTTGCGCGGCGGATTTGCGGTAGTTTACGACCAATACGGTAACGACATGGTCTATAACATCGACCAAAGCGGATCACCTGGTTTGGCCAGCACCGTGACGCAGCCGGTGAACACGAATTTCACCACCTCAGCCCGTTACGCCGGGCCGTCGAGCTTACCGGCGCTACCAGCAGCGGCGCCCGGCGGATTTCCGTTTACGCCGCCAACGATTACCGGCGGATTCGATGAGGGTGTGGGCGTGGCATCGAATTTGAAGGCTCCGTATTCTTATGTGTTCAATGCGAACTACGCCCGGCAGCTTCCAGGCAAATTGACCATTGAGGTCGGCTATGCGGGCCGTTTCTACCGCCGTGGATTGCTTCAGCAAGACGTCGATCAGCCGCTGACCACATTCAAAGACCCGAAGTCGGGGACCACGTGGGCACAAGCTGTTGGCGTTCTGCACAACGACTACCTTGCCGCTGGTCAGACGTATGGTTCAATCGCGCCAGTGGCGTTTATTGAAAATATGTTCCCTGGTTTGGCAAACGCCTATGTTCCGGGCAGCGCAACCCAGAATTACTATGAATCCTGGATCAAACAAAACGGTTTGAGCGATTTGGATAACCTCAATCAGATGGACCGCCAGCGCATTTCAGGTACAAACAAGTGTTATAGCGTTACGGGGTGCAACACATTCTATCCGCTGCAGGCTGCTGGTCTTCCCACATGGACTAACGCCGGTTACTCTAACTACAATGCGGGGACTGTGACAATACGGCGCGCGCTCGCGAACGGCTTTGCGTTTGATTTCAACTACACGCTTTCCCATTCCATTGATAACTCCTCCGGCGCGGAATCAGGCGCGGGCCAGAGTGGCGCTATTTTGCAGGACGCCTTCAACGTAAACGCGTTTCGCGGATCGTCGGACTTCGATGCGCGGCATAACATCACGGCTGACGCGCTCTACGAACTTCCCTTTGGCAAAGGCAAGAAGTTGCTGCAGGGCGTCAACTCGTTCGTAGATCAGATCATTGGAGGTTGGCAGCTCTCAACCATCTTCCGGTATCACTCCGGCCTGCCCTCAACAATCACGGCCAATGGTGCGTATCCAACCAACTATGAGATCAGCGCGCTGACGAATCTGATTCCGGGCTCGACCAACAACTATGGCCAGTTCATAGACTCAAATGGACTGCCGAGCCTCTTTGCCAGCACTTCTGCGTCAGGAAACTATTTCCAGCAGGCGGGTGGAGCAACCGGCACGCGCGCCATTGTAAGACTGCCGGGCTTCACGAATTTCGACATCTCTTTGATGAAGACGTTCAAGCTACCTTGGGAAGGCCACCACTTGCAGTTCCGGGGTGAGGCGTTCAATGCCTTCAACCACGTGAATTTCTATAACCCGGTGCTAGACATCAATAACACAGCAACCTTTGGAGAATTTCAAAGTGCTTCCCCAGGCCGAGTGATTCAACTCAGCCTGCGGTACGCGTTTTAGGTGGAAATGCCGGCTCATCGTGGGTCGCTTACGCTTCCCGCTCAGATTCGGCATCGGACTATTTTCGAGGCGCACTTATGAAAAAAGGGGCCGAATTCACTTCGGCCAGACGGTGAAATCCCGGAGCGCCAACCGCTTCGGATGCGATTGCATCGCCTCAAGCGCGTTCAGCAGCTCCAGCAAATGCGCGCGCGAAAGCGCTAGTTCATGTTCTTGGGGTTGATACTTTGTTCCGACTTTGTAATCGAGAAACGGCGTGTTGGTTTGTTCGATGTGATTGCCTAGCGCATGGGCAACAGGCTTATCAGCGGTGAAAGCAACCAGACGGCGGATGCTGTCCAAATTTTGCGGAAAGTCACTGATGTAGAGACGGCCGGGATAGAGTGTATCGCCGGTGAGCAGTACACCGGTCTGTGTGTCGTAATAAGCGACACTCAGTTTGTCGTGGCCGGGGATTGGGATTACGTCAATGATACGTTTGCCGAGATCGATGGAGCCTGTCGAATCCGGCCATTTAATGATGTGAAAAAACGAGGCAGTGTCGTCCATCGTCAGTGGGATGAGAGTAGTGTGCGGAACTGATTGAAACTGAGAATCACCGGCGATGTGGTCGCCGTGGCTGTGCGAATGAGCAACGACCAAATCAATTGATTCCGCCGCGCGATTGTGAGCCTTGGCCCATTCGGCGATGACGCCGCGAACGGCTGTTGACGTTTGCGCCTTGCCAGCGCCGGTATCCACTAAGAGCGCGCGGGTTTCGCCGAAAAAAAGAAATATGAATGGCTTTTCGTAGTGCGTACATCCGGATTCTCGAAGGATGTAGAAATCCGGATTATATTGATGGATCTCAAACGCGGGAAGCGCGCTGCAATCAGGTCCGCCGGTATTCCAATGCTCCGGAAGCGTTCCGGCGCGGAGACCGGCGCCGTCCGGCTCGGGAGCCTGCGCATATAAACCAACGCTGAAAAATATGGCGGTGACGAGCAGCAGTTTGGGTTTGTGCATGTGTGGTTACTTCAATGTTTTCAGGTAAGAACGCCAGCTGCCGAGGTGGGTAATTTCGGGCATGGAGCCGACAGCGTAGGGCTCACAGAGAAATCCTTTGATGGAATCGCCGTTAGCTAGCGCGCAGGTACCAATCGCTAAGGGAGGTGGCACGGCGGCGACAAAACTGCCGAACTGCGATTCATGGATCGTCCAGACTTCAATCTCAATGCCGGGGCCTTCAAAGCCTGGCACGCGAATCAATCCAGGTTTGGCGGGCTTCGTGTTTGTGAGCGCGTAGAATTTGTAGTCAACGGCGGTTTTGGTGGTGCGCAGAAGCTTGGCGCCTCTTTCCACAAGCTGGTAATTGAGAGGCTGTCCCGAAAGATGAGCGCCCACCACACCCAAAGCAATCCAGCCTCGTGGGGCCGACGCAAGAAGCGGAGAATCCGCGATCTTTGAGAGACCCTTGCCGGCAACCGGCGCCCGACTTGACTGGATAGAATGGCCGAAGCCGAGAAGGGCTGACTCAGCGAAGGCAGGACCGATCGCCGTCACTCCAAAAGGTAGACCCGCGCTGGTGAAGCCGGCAGGGATGGCGACTCCACATAGGTCGAGCAGATTCACAAAGTTCGTATAGTAGCCGAGGTTCGAATTGAGCCGGACCGGGTCGCGCAGAACTTCTTCAATCGTATAGGTGGTAGGCGTGGAAGGAAGCAGCAGAACGTCAATTTTCTTCCAAGCCACTGCCGTCTCTTGCGTGAGCGCTTTCAGCCGGTATAACGCTTGGTAAGCCTCCGCGGCCGTCCAACGTTCAGACGCGGTAACAATGGAGCCGACCGTAGGATCAACGGAAGCGAGATGATTCTTGACGAAACTCCCAATAGCCGCGAAGCGTTCGGCAACATAGGGACCGGCATAAAGCAATTGCGCGGCGGCGCTAAAAGGCGGAAAGTCGATCTCTACAAGCGCATGGCCGTCCTTCTCGAGGCCAGAGAGGGTCTCCGCGTAGAGGCGTTTGTATTCCTTGTCGCCAAAAAACTCCAACTGATCGAAGCGGGGAACTCCGATTCTCCAGGCTGCTGGTGCCGCAACGGAAATCGGAAGGGCTTCGCGAGTGAACGGGTCGTGCGCATCAACGCCCTTGGCCGCTTGGAAGACTGCGCTCGCGTCTCCGCAAGACAGCGCAAAGATGGAGACGCAATCCAGAGAGCGGCAGGCGGGCACCACGCCCGATGTACTGAGCAGGCCGCGAGACGGCTTCAATCCCACGATGTTGTTGAAGGCGGCAGGGACACGGCCTGAGCCAGCGGTATCAGTCCCCAATGAGAACGTGACTAATCCGCTAGCGACCGCTACCGCCGAACCGGAACTGGAGCCGCCGGAGATGTACCGGCTGTCAAACACGGAAGAACAAGCGCCATGGGGAGAGCGAACGCCCACCAAGCCGGTCGCAAACTGATCGAGATTCGTCTTGCCGATCAGAATGGCTCCGGCCTTCTCCAGTTGGTTTACTACGAATGCGCTTTGCTGCGGCGCGTATGCAAAAGCGGGACAACCCGCCGTGGTGGGTAGACCGGCGAAATCGATATTGTCTTTGATGGCGAAGGGAATGCCGAAGAGCGGCAGGTCGAAATTTAGATTCGCGGCGCGCGCGAGGGCTTCCGCTCGTGGAACCAGCGAGATCCACACGGGCTGCAGCGGTTGAGATTCAATGCAGTCGTAAATAACATTGATCAGCGCTGCAGGAGTTAACGAGCCCGAATTATAGCTGGCGCGCAGGGCCTGTATGGAGAGATCTGGAATTTGCATCATCTGGTGGGCCGGTAAATCATGAGTGGTTGACCGCCGTTGACCAGCGTCCCTGGTTTACAGAGAATTTCAACAATCTCGCCGGAGTGGGCGGCGTGCACAGCGATCTCCATTTTCATCGCCTCCAGAGTGAAGATGCGTTGGCCGGCTTGGACCGCATCACCGGTAGCAGCTTGCACTTGCCAAACCGAAGCGGTAGTGGGCGCCAGAAGCATGGCGCAACCCGGAGGCAGTTGCAGTTGGCCGGGGATAAATGCGGGCGCGTCATCATCGGAAGCGGCATTGAATTCGCCGCTCTGCGTCCAGCGGTGGCGTTCCGCGCTGAAGGCTTCCTGCTGTGTTTTGCGGAAAGCCGCGGATTCAGATTGGATGCCGGCAAGGAACTCGTTGTAGGAGTGCAGGCGAAATTCAGAGGGTTCGGTCTTGATCTCAATGCGGCCCAGAGGAAACTGCTGGCGCATATCCAGCAGTTCATCCGGACCGACGGGATAAAAGCGAATTTGATCGAAGAAGCGCAGAAGCCATGGCTTGCCTGCCTCAAAATTCTTGGTGGCGCGATAGGTATTCCACATCTGCACGGTCCGCCCCACGAATTGGTACCCGCCTGGGCCTTCCATGCCGTAGACGCAAAGGTATGCGCCGCCGATTCCCACCGCGTTTTCGGGGGTCCAAGTACGGGCTGGGTTGTATTTTGTAGTGACTAGGCGATGGCGCGGATCGAGCGGCGTAGCCACCGGCGCGCCGAGGTAAACATCTCCTAGACCCAGCACGATGTAGTTGGCATCGAAGACGATCCGGTGCACGTCGTCAATCGACGCGAGGCCGTTGATTCGGCGAATGAATTCGATGTTACTGGGGCACCAGGGCGCATCCGCGCGGACCGAGCCCATATAGCGATCAATCGCCAGGCGAGTGGCGGGATCGTCCCACGATAAGGGCAGATGTACGACGCGGGAAGGAATAGCCAGATTGTCAATTGACGGAAGATCCGCCACTAGGGCAGCGGTGAGATCCAGCAGCTTTTCGCGCGGCAGACGGTGCGGATCGTAGTGGATTTGTAAGGAACGTATGCCGGGGGTCAGATCCACTACGCCCTCAAGCTGGGCTGATTCCAGCGCCTGCATGAGCGCGTACACGCGGAAGCGAAGCGTCAAATCAAGCACCGCGTCGCCGAATTCAATCAACAGGTAACGGTCACCAGACGCGCGTACGACCGTTTGCTCAGCGCTGTTGGTCTGTAGAATCGCCGCTTCGTTTTCATGCGGAGCGATGCCCGGCGGCATTGATCCCAACGAGGAGATGTATTCGTCAAGGGCCAAATCCATGGCAAGCGCGTCATGTTCCGGCATGCGCACGAACTGCACGGAATCTCCCGGACTTAGTTGCCCCACCTTCCAGAGTTCGGCGTTCGCAATGACGGCCGGACAAACGAAGCCTCCAAGACTTGGCCCGTCAGGTCCAAGGATAACGGGCATGTCTCCGGTGAAATCGATTGCGCCAACGGCATAGGCGTTGTCATGCAGGTTGGACGGATGCAGACCGGCGTCGCCGCCATCTTCGCGTGTCCAGCCCGGCTTCGGCCCCACCAAACGAACTCCGGTTCGGCTGCTGTTGTGATGAACGCGCCAGGAAGTGGCGAAGAAAGTTTCGATGTACTCTTCGGTGAGAAAATCCGGCGAGCCGTGTGGACCGTACAAGACGCCGATTCGCCAACTGTTTGACATCGTGGGTGGCTGGGTTAGAGTCTGCTCGGCTAAAGAGTCGACCGCCGCCGTGCGGAAAGTAAGATAGTCCCCCGCTCGAAGCGCCCGTCCGGCATATCCCCCGAAATTGCCCAACGTGAAGGTTGTCGCGCTTCCTAGATAAAGCGGGACATCGAGTCCGTTTTGAACGGCTATATAGGTACGAGCACCGGAGCCGTTAATACCGGCCAGCGCCAGCGTGTCGCCTGCGCTGATGGAGACCGCGGTCCATAAAGGTACCGGCTGACCATTCACCTTGGGCGACATATCCGCTCCAGCGATGGCGATTCTGGTAGCCGCCAGAAACTGTAAAACAGGACCCGTGAGAGTGCATTCAAGACCTGGCGTTTGCTCCGCGTTCCCCAAGATACGATTTGCAAGGCGAAACGAGAGCGAATCCATGGGACCGGACGGCGGAACGCCCACCGCCCAATAACCAAGCCTTCCCGGATACTCCTGCACGGTGGTCACGACGCCCGGCTCCAGCACTTTGATTTTCGGCGCGGCGAAGGAAAAGCCGTTGAGGAATCCGGTAGTGACGGTTCCTTCTATAAACTTGGGGCTTGCTACCACGGCGCGCAGAAACTCCAGATTTGTTTCGAGACCGCTGATATAGGTCTGCGAAAGCGCGCGAGCAAGCGCCGTCACCGCGGCCGCACGATCCGGCGCGCGGCAGATGATTTTCGCCAGCAGCGGGTCATAGTACGGCGTGACTTCGGCGCCGGTTTCGATCCAGGTGTCGCAGCGTGTACCGGGAGGAGCGGTGAACGCGCTAATCCGGCCGCTGGACGGGCCAAAGTCTTCCAATGGATTTTCCGCGTACAACCGAACCTGAATGGAGGCGCCGTGCGACTGCAAGTGGAGGCTACTCAGCGGAGGCATTTCGTTTGCAGCCAGCCGAACCATCCACTCCACCAGATCGACACCGAAGACCTCTTCGGTTACTCCGTGCTCCACTTGCAGACGGGAATTTACTTCCAGGAAGTAAAACTCTTCAGTGGTTGCATCATAAAGAAACTCGACGGTGCCGGCTGAGCGGTACCGAACCGACTGCATCAGCTCCACGGCGGCGCGCTGCAAGCGAGCGCGCACTTCAGGACGCAAATGAGGAGCCGGGGTTTCTTCAACGACTTTCTGATTGCGGCGTTGGACGGAACAATCACGCTCCCCTAGGGCAACCACCGCGCCTTGCCCGTCTCCGAAGGCTTGCACTTCAATGTGGCGGGCTTGCGCCACGAACTTTTCCAGAAACAAGCCGGAACCCTTAAAATGTGTTTCACTCATGCGTGAAACGGCGGCGTATGATTCTAATAATTCAGCCTCATTGTGGCAGCGGCGCATGCCGATACCACCACCGCCTCCGGCGCTTTTCAGCATGACCGGATAGCCGATTTGCGCGGCGTGTTGAGCCGCGGCTTCCACATTGGCGAGCAGACCAGTACCGGCAAGAATAGGAAGTCCGCTGGCAACCGCTAGATCCCGGGCTGTATTCTTCAGGCCGAACGCGCGAATTTGCGTAGGCGTGGGACCAATGAATGCAAGCCCGGCGGCTTCACAAGCTTCGGCAAATTCCGCATTTTCGCTCAGGAATCCATAGCCTGGATGCACCGCTTCCGCCCCCGACTTTCGCGCGGCCGCCAGCAGATTGGGAACGTTGAGATAACTCTCGGCAGCCGGCGCTGGACCAATACGAATTGCGATATCGGCCTGGCGGACGTGCAAAGATCCCACGTCGGCATCGGAAAAAACGGCCACCGATTCCACGCCTAGCTTGCGTAACGTACGGATAATACGGCAACCGATTGCGCCCCGATTGGCAATAAGAACTCGTCGGAACAAGCGGCTAATTCCCTTTTCGCCAGATCAATAGACGAACCGGCGTCGGATCATAGGCGTTACAAGGATTATTCAATTGCGGGCAATTGCTGATGAGGACCAGCACGTTCATTTCGGCGCGCATTTCCACGTATTTTCCGGCTTCGGAGATACCGTCGGCAAACGTCAACTCGCCTTCGGGCGTGACCGGCACATTCATGAAGAAGTTGATATTGCTGCCGATGTCGCGCTTGGTCAGGCCTGCATCGCTGTGAATGATGGCTTTGAGAAAACTCTGGCGGCAAGCGTGCATATAGCGCTTTTCGAGCGCATAGCGGACGGTGTTACTCTCAGTAGAACAAGCGCCGCCAAGGGTATCGTGGCGACCACAGGTATCCTCGACAATCGTGAGCATCGGCCTGGCCAGGTTCGAGCGCAGGATGCTTTTATTGGTCAGATAGATGTTTTTCTGTCCGAGAATAGTGTCGGTGGCACTGTAGCGTTCCGTCACGTCATCGGCGTTGTAGAAAAAAGTATCGACCGCTTGATTACCGCGCAGATCGACAATGCGCAGGGTCTCGCCGACTTCCAGTCTATGGAGCCAGGGCTCACCCGCCTCAAGAGTAAAATCCACCGCAGCGGAATTTGGATTCAATGACATGTATCTGCCTTATAAAAAATAACGTTTCGTGTTCGTGAAGCCGCGCTGATTTTCAGGACGGAACAAGCGGCAATAATCATCCGGTCCCGGAGCAGCGGCGCGGCTGACGGAAAGGTTGATAGGCCGGGGATGATAAGCCGGATCAGGGTCAAGCGGGTGCTGGCAAGTATCCAGAACCACCAGAACGTTCATTTCCGCGCGTAGCTCCACATAACTGCCTGCCGGTGAGTGGTTCGCCTCGTAGTGAAGCGACCCGTCATCTTGAACCGCCACTTTGCTGAAGAAATTCACATTGGCGGGGAGGTCGCGAAGCGTAAGGCCGAACTTTTCAAGTTCAATCAGGAAGTTGTCGCGCGAATTCCGGTGAAAGTCATTGCGGGCATCGGCATAGCTCAGCGCGCCATATTTTTCTTGAGCGGCGGCCGGCGTGAGGTGGCCGCAAAGCGGGTCATGCCAACCGCAGGAGTCTTCGGTAATAGAGCAGAGTACGCGTCCCATATCCGAATACAAGACAAAGCCTTTGGTGAGATGGGCGGTATGCTGCGCCTTGAGCGTGTCGGGCATGTTGTAGCGCTCCGAGGGAATCTCAAAATTCAAAAAAATTGCCCCCACGTTGGCACGGCCTTCCACGTCTGTGATGCGCAAGGCCGTGCCGCGTTTGAGCACGTGCGACCAGGCACTGCCGCCGCGGACAGACTCCTCCCAAAGAACGGACATCTGCTCTCCTTCTGTTTCAGTATTGGTATTGGTTACGGGCCTGGACAGACGTTGGCCAGATCGGCGGCGGAATCGTTTATAGTAGACCACTTGAAAACAATTAGTCCAGCCGCTTGATATATTATAAGTTCGCGTTTAGGCTACGTTCGCCTCAACCGCCCTTTGCGGAAGGTTTCTGAGTTTGGCCAAACGTCTCATACCTGCTCTCTTCACGGCAATTTTTTTACTCCCCGCCCTTACCTGGGCGCAAAAACCCACGTTCACGGTTGGCTGGTCCATTTACGTCGGCTGGGACCCCTATCAATACATGGCCAAAGCGGGCCTGTTGCGCAAGTGGGGCGATAAATACGGCGTCGCCATCAAATTGCAGCGCTTCGACTACGCGCCTTCTATCGACGCCTTTACCTCCAAGAATATTGACGCGTGCACGATGACGAATATGGAGGCGCTGGACCTTCCGGCGGCGTCGGGCGTGGACACGACCGCGATTATCATTGGCGATTACTCAAACGGTAATGACGCGCTAATGGCGCGGGATGCCAACACTCTCAATACCCTTGCTGGGAAAAAAATCCTGCTGGTTCAAAAGACTGTCTCCGAATATCTGCTGGAGCGCGCGTTTGTCTTGAACGGCCTGGAAAATCAAGCGCGCAAGGCAAAGCTGGTGAACACCTCGGACGGAAGCATCGTTGCGGCCTTCATGAATGACCCTTCGCAAGCCGCGGTAGTGACATGGAAACCCTTGGTTTCGCAGGTGCAGAAGATGAAGGGCGTAAACACGCTTTTCGATTCATCGAAAATTCCAGGAGAAATTCTGGATCTGCTGGCAGTGCGGACCGAAGTTTTGAACCGGCCCGATGGCAGCGGCAAGAACTTTGCCAAAGCCATCACCGGCGCATGGTACGAAATGATGGCGCGGATGAACGCCAAAGACAGCGATAAAGCTTTGTCTGCGATTGCAGCGGTTTCAGAAGATACGCTTGAATCCTACAAGAATCAGCTCAGCACCACGCACATGATGTATAAGCCCGAGGAAGCAGCAGCCATGGCCTCTTCCGCCGGCATAAAAGACAAGATGAAACTGGTGCGGCAGTTCTGCTTTACTCACGGCCTTTTGGGCAGCGGCACGAAGTCTCCCGACGATGTTGCTGTTCAATACCCGGATAAAAGCGTGCAAGGCCAAAGCGGCCGGGTGCGCCTGCGGTTTGACGATGACTATATGAAGCTTGCAGCGGGGGGCAAACTCTAAGTGCTGCGCATGTTCAGCGTCCCGAACCGTGGCATAGGCGCGGTGTTGTCATGGGCGCTGTTTGCGTTGGGCATTGTCCTCTATTTGCGGACGTCGCATATCCGGCATCTCGAAAATCCGGAAGACCGGATTGTCCCCACGCTGCAGCAGTTGTCCGCGGGCTTCACGCATGCGGCGCTGCAGCCGGCCGAGGAAGACGACAACACGGATTTGGGTGAACACCCGTCTCTGCTCCAGCAATTGACTCACAGCATGTTGTGGAAAGACACAGTGGCCAGCGGAAGACGGTTTCTCATCGCTTTATTACTCATGCTGCCGGCCGTCTTTCTTGGTTTGCAAATGGGCGCGTTCCCTTGGGTAAACCGCTTTTTCGGCCGCTTTGTGCTGTTTTTCGATAAAATTGTCGCCCTCTCCATTCTGCCGATTCTCTTCATTGCGTTTGGGATTGGTGAATTTGCGAAGGTGATGTTGATGGTCATCGGCGTTGCGCCCACCATCATCATGGATACGCTGAATTTAACTAAATCCGTACCCAATGAGCAAGTCGTCCGCGGCTTTACGCTGGGCGCGATGGATCTGGGCGTAACCTATCGCGTGATTCTGCCCCAGATCTGGCCCAGAGTATTGAATAGCATCCGCCTTAATCTGAAGTCGATTGTTTTATTCCTTTTTGCCGGCGAAATGATTGCCTCCCAGGACGGCCTGGCTTACCGCATCGCTCTCATGCAGCGGCATATGGGTATGGACGTGATTATTCCCTATGTCTTATGGACAGCGCTGCTGCTGTTCTTGATCGATCTCAGCTTACGGCTCATCATTCGTTGGACTAACCCCTGGTTTCGAGAGCTGGCATAGGGAGATTTAAGACTGATGGCCTTCATCTCGCTGAAGAACATAAACGTCGCGTACCCGATGAAAGAGGGCGGGCTGCATACGGTTTTCTCGAATCTGAATGTGGAGATAGACCGCGGCGAATTTGTCTCGATCATCGGCGAGACCGGGTGCGGTAAATCGACATTACTCCGGCTCCTGTTAGGGTCGGAGCATCCGAAAAGCGGCACGGTTCTGGTTGACGGAAAGCCGGTGAAACACCCCTGCCGCGACCGTGGTTATGTGCCGCAGAAGTATTCCCTTTTCCCCGACAAGACGGTGATTGGAAATGTTGTTTTCGGCCCGATTGCCGAAAGCTTTTCATTTCTTAAACTCTTCACCCCCGACTGGTGGAAGCGCCGCCATGACATTTATGAAGAGGCCATGGATACGCTGCGCCGGGTGGGTTTGACGGAGCGCGATTCACGGAAATATCCAGACCAGCTTTCAGGCGGCATGCAGCAGCGCGTCGCCATCGCGCAGTCCTTGGTGATGCACCCGGGAATTCTGTTAATGGATGAATCGTTCAGCGCGCTTGATCCGAACACGCGCAAAGGCATGCAGCAGCTCATTCGCTCAATCTGGCTGGAAAGCGGAACCACCGTGGTATTTGTGACTCACAATTTGGCCGAAGCTGTTTCGCTTGGCAACCGCGTGTTACTCATCGCAAAAGATCACGAAGCAGATTGCTCGAAGATTGGTTTGGATATGACAATCCCCGACAATCCCAATACAGACGAATTGGAGCGTATCATGCACCACCTGGAGGGCGGTACCCTTCACGAGTCGGTTTCGAATCTGGTTTAGTCTCTTCTTTATCTTTATCCGGCTTTTCTTCCTTAGGGTTCAGCGCGTTTTCTATCGCAACCAGCAGGTCCGGGTCGTCAGGCGCGATGTCGGAGCTAAAGCGGGCCGATAGCTTGCCTTTGCGGTCTAACACGAACTAAAAAAGTTCCAATGGACATCGCCCTTCAGTTTCGGATTGGCTTCTTTGGTCAGATAGGAAAACAGCGGAATAATACCATCGCCGCGCACCGCCACTTTTGAGAAGAGCGGAAACGTGACATGGTACGTGGATTCGCAGAAGGCGGCAATCTTCGCATCGGACTCCGGTTCCTGCGCGCCGAAATCGTTTGAAGGGAAACCCAACACCACCAAGCCGTCTGCTTTGTGCTTTTGATAAAGCGCTTCCAGCCCGGCGTACTGCGACGTGAAATTGGAATTGCTGGCAACGTTCACAATCAGGAGCGCTTTATCCTTGAACTGGGCGAACGAAATCAATTTGCCCTTGATGTCGGGCAAATTGAAAGCATAGATGTCGACTTTGACATCAAATTTGGCTGGTGCTCCGGACAGCAGCAGCGCGCTCAACGCGATGAAAGCGGACAACGGTGTTAGTAACTTCAAGCGATAATATCCGTGATCACGTTTCCTGCGACATCCGTCAACCGGAAATCCCGGCCGCTGTAACGATATGTAAGCTGCAAGTGGTTGATGCCCAGCAGATGCAGGATGGTTGCGTGAATATCGTGCACATGAACAGGCTTGTCAATGGCTTTCCAGCCGAAGTCGTCGGTGGCGCCGTACACCATGCCCGGCTTCACTCCGCCGCCCGCCATCCACATGCTAAAGCCATGCGGATTGTGGTCGCGGCCCGCATGCGTCTGGCCGCCATTGAACCCGCTTCCGGTCTCCACCACGGGCGTACGCCCGAACTCGGAGCCGCAGACTATCAAGGTTTCGTCCAGCAAACCCCGCCCTTTCAAATCTTTCACCAGGGCGGCAAAAGGCTGGTCGGAATCATGCGCATTTTTGCGATGCAATTGAATATCGAAATGGTGATCCCACGGGTCGCCCTTGGCATAGTAGACCTGCACCATGCGAACGCCGCGCTCCACCAACCTCGCGGCCATCAGGCAGCCGCGTGCCGTACTGCCTTCGCCATACAGCTTTTGAACGGTCTCGCTCTCCTTGGTCACATTGAAGACATCCGGGGCCTCCGTCTGCATGTGATACGCCGTCTCCATGGATTGGATCGTGGCTTCCAGCTGCGGATCGGCGCCTTCCGCGCCCATCTGTAAATGATCGAGCTGGGAAACCAAATCCAGCTCTTTGCGCTGCCGGTCCATATCGAACTTTTTGTTCTGAATATTCGGTATAAGCTTTTCGGCGTCGAACTTACGTTCTTTGCTGTTGTCGGAAATATAGGTTCCCTGGTGAACCGGCGGCAGAAATCCGGCGCTCCAGAGCGGCGGACCAACTGTGGTCGGCACCTCGGGACACAGCACCACAAAGCCGGGAAGATTCTGGTTATCGGTACCCAAGCCATACGTAAGCCACGACCCCATTGATGGGCGGCCGGCAACGTTCGCACCGCTGTTCATCATAATCAGCGCCGGCTCATGATTCGGAATATCCGTATAGACAGAACGAACGATGCACAGATCGTCAACGATGGAGCCCAAGTGCGGAAAAATCTCGCTGACTTCGGTCCCGTTGTGCCCATACTTTTCAAAAGTGAAGGGCGACTTCATCAGGTTGCCCACTTTGCGTTCATGCGAGAGCGGGCCGCCGGGCATGGGCTGGCCATCATACTTCGTCAGCGCAGGCTTCGGATCGAAACTATCCACCTGCGACAAGCCACCATTCATGAAAAGGAAGATAACGCGTTTCGCCTTCGGCTTAAAACCGGGCTTATCAATGAGCCACGGAGCGGGCCCATTGGTAGTTGCTGCCTTCGCAATGGAATTAGCAAGACTTGCAAAACCGAGCATGCCGAAGCCGCTGCCCATGCGGCATAGGGCTTCGCGTCGGGAAAACGGCTGGCCGGGATTAGGGTGACGTCTCATATTTCTCTCGTGGAAAATCAATTGATGAACTCGAACTCGTTTGAACTCAGAAGTACGCGCGTGTACTCTTTCCACGCGGTTGAAGGTTGGCCCGTGATGGTTTCACCTTTCAAATCCGGTGTGGAGTGGATAAAGTTGAGGCCGAGTTCCGCTTCTTTCTGCGTGGGGACGCGGCCATAGAGAAGACGATACGCTTCCTGGATGCGGGCGGCATCGTCACCCGCCGGAAGCACACGTTTCGCCAGTTGTTCCGCCTGCTTATAGACGAAACCGCTGTTCATGAAATAGAGCCGTTGCAGTGGAACGATAGTGCTGAACCGCTGCTCGGCCGTGAATGACGGGTTGGGGAAATCGAAGACCTGCAGGAAATTGTTCATCCGGAAGCGGCTGATCTTGCAGTACACGGTCCGGCGCGTGTTGTCGTCGTTGAAGTCGCTGGAGGGGCCGCCGGCCTTCTTTGTATCAAGCGAGCCTGCCGCGAACAGAACGGAATCGCGAATTTCCTCGGCGTCCAGCCGCTGCCGGTTAAAGCGCCAGTTCAGCCGGTTGGCCGGATCCTTTTCGTCGTTCGCTTTCGAATCCTGGCTGGAAAGCCGGTAAACCGAAGACAGCATGATCTCGCGCTGCAATTTCTTGATCGACATTCCATTCTGCACAAAGTAACTCGCCAGATATTCGAGCAATTCCGGATTGCTGGGCGGGTCCCCCGCCTTTCCGAAGTTATCGGGCGTGTTGACAATACCGGCGCCGAAATGCCACTTCCAAACGCGATTGACGAACACGCGCGATGCCAGTCCGCTACCGACGATGTCTTCCGCCAACTCAAGCCTTCCGCTGCCCTTAGTGAATGGCTTCGGAGCGCCGGGCTCAAGTACTTCCGGGAAATGGCGCGGCTCCGCCTCACCCAAACTATGCGGATTGCCGCGCAAATTGACCGCGACATTAAAGGGCTTCGGCTTGTCGGCGACCCCATGGACAAAGGGGAACTTCACTTCCTTCGCCGATTTTTCCAGCTCTTCAATCTGTTTATTCAGCGCTTCCATATGCTCCTGCCAGGGAACACTGAGACGCCTGCTCAGCCCCCAGCCGCGGAAAACCAATAAACCAGGTTTGGCCTTCTCATCATCGGCGGAATCGAGCGAACGAAGAAAAACGTCCACCCAGAGGCTTGCCTTTTCGGTCGGCAAGGTCTTCAATTCCAGGTTGCAGCCGGGGCAGAATTGATCGTCCGTTTCGAATTCGTTGGGCTTGGCATCGCGTTCCTTCCGCTCCGGCACATCGCCTTTTGCCTTGATGATGTCGTTTTCCTTCTTGAGCTTTTTGGAATCCATCATTACGCTGATTAAGAGCGTCTGGAAGCTGTCGCCCAAAGCCTTGGCTTGATCTTCCGTGCCGCCGGACGCCACCATAGCCTGCCAATCTTTCAGGAACGGGTATTGCTTCTTTGGAGTCTTCAGGTAATTGACCCAACGCTCCAGCAATTCCGGATCTACCTTATCCTTGCCGGCGACGGTATCGATGGGAGATTTCGGCTCTCCGCTGACCCGCCACGCGGCAACCATATACTTAGAAGCCTGATAGGCCAGAATCTCGGACAACTGCTCGGTTTCGTTCTGGGAGAACTCGCGCAGTTCTTTGCGCAGTGCTATCAATTGATCCTGTTTGCGCTGCCAAGCCAGAATAGTCGCCTGGGAACTGACCGGATATTCGTTATAAGTCGTGCTGGCAAAAACGCCGATCAGCGCGTAATAATCCTTCTGCAGAATTGGATCGTATTTATGGTTGTGGCAGCGCGCGCAGGCAACCGTCAAGCCCAGCAAGCCGCGGGTAACCATGTCCACGCGCTCATTGCGTTCGTCCGCACGCCCTTGCACCGGCTCTGCCTGGTCCCAAATCCACGGCCCTTGCCCTAGCATGGCGGTCCCGGTCAAAAGCTTTTCACGGTCCTTCGCTTCCAGCAGGTCCCCAGCCAACTGCGCTTTGACAAAAGTGCTGTAGGGCATGTCATCGTTGAACGCTTTAATCACCCAGTCCCGGTAGAAATACGCGCCGCTCCAGGGCATGAAGCCGCGGCCCATGGGATCGAGACCGCGCACATCATCTTCGCCGTAGCGCACCACATCGAGCCAGTGACGCCCCCAACGTTCGCCGTAGGCGCGCGAAGCCAGCAGCCGGTCGATGATGTGTTCGTAAGCTTTTGGGGAGCGGTCTTTCTCAAATGCCGCGATCTCGTCCGCGGTAGGCGGCAGGCCCGTTAAATCGTAGGTGGCGCGTCGGATTAGCGTTCGCTTGTCGGCGGGCGCCACCGGTTCCAGTTTTTGCTGTTCAAGCTTTGCCAGCACAAATTTATCCAGATCGGTTGTGGACCATTTCTTATCGGCGACGACCGGGACAGCCGGCGCATGAATTGGCTGGAACGACCAGAACTTCTTTTGTTCTTCGCTGATCTTCGGACCAGAAGGAATTACTGCGGCGGCGGGCGAATTCGGCCAAGGAGCGCCCATCTTCACCCAATCCTGCAGGGTGGCGATTTCTTCCGGCTTCAGATGTCCGCCCTTGGGCATCTTGAGCTCGCCGGATTGTTTCACTGCTTGAATCAGCAGACTCTTTTCGGGATCACCGGGGACGATGGCCGGCCCGGAATTGCCGCCCTTCAACAACGCCGCGAGCGAATCCACCCGCAAGCCCGAAGAAGCCGCGGCGGTGTGGCAGCCGTTGCAATTATTCACAAAAATCGGCCGGACGCGCGTTTCAAAAAAATCACCGGCGGGAGAGGCCGCGCCGACCGCGCCGCTCGTTACAACCGGGGATGCACTCGCGGGCGCAGCCTGCTGTCGGGCGAAGGCCCCGAAAGGAAAGATTAAGGCAGTTGTAAATAAAAAAAAAGAGACAGCGGAAGCGCGCTTAAGCATACGTTGATACCCTGCACTGAAGCCAAGATCACCAACGTGGGTGCTGCCTGATGCCTAGGTGTTAGGTTATCATCTTCCTACCATAACTTCTACTGACTATGCCCATTCGCCTGCGATCCACCTTTCTGATCTGCGCCTTGACAAGCTTTTGTTGGGCACAAAGACCCGAACCGCCCAAGCCCGGAGTCAAAACGCCGGGTGTCCAAATCCCGTTGGCGAAGCTGACTACGAACGCGAAGTTCGATTTGGCCGGCTCTCCGGATTGGATTGCAATCGATAAAGATGTATGGGTTTCAAATAAACCCAAGAACAATGTCAGCCGCATGAACGGGAAGACGGTGCTGCAAACGATTACTGGGTTTGACAAGCCTTGTTCTGGTTTAGCGATCGGCTTCGGTAGCCTGTGGGTCCCCAACTGTGGAAGTCAGAGCCTCTCGCGCGTTGACCTGAAAACCGGAAAAATCACGAAAACGATTAGCGTGGGTATCGCGGATTCTGAAGGCGGCTTGTCCACCGGCGCGGGCAGCGTCTGGCTCTTAACGGATAAGAAGAGCACCCTGGCCCGTATCGACCCCAAGACCGATTCGATTGTCTCGACACTGGCCCTTCCGGAAGGCTGCTACAACACCGCCTTTGGCTTCAATAGCGTCTGGATTTCATGCACCAAGCAAAACACGGTGGTACGCGTGGACCCCCAAAGCAACGCTATTTTGAGCACAATTCCGGTCGGCCCCAAGCCGCGTTTCTTAACGGTGGGTGAAGGCGGAGTGTGGACATTGAATCAGGGGGATGGGACCATCACCCGCATCTCAGCGGCGGATAACAAGGTTGCGGCCACAATCGCGGTCGGCATTCCTGGAGGCGGCGGCGATATTTCCGCAGGCGAAGGTTCCGTTTGGGCTACTTCTTTCGGCTTTCCGCTTTCGCGCATCGATCCGGCTACCAACCACGTCGTGCAACAGTTTGTGGGAGAAGGCGGAGACGCCGTTCGCGCCGGGCACGGACAGATTTGGCTGTCAAACTATAAATCTGGTGTCGAATGGAAACTGGATCCTAAAGTGATCGCCGTCATTAAGCCGTGAGGAAAAAATAGCTAAGCCCGCGCTTCCAACTCCGTAGCCTCATACTCTTTAAGCTTATTGAACAACGTCTTCAGGCTAATCCCTAAAATCTCGGCCGCCCGCGTCTTGTTGTTCTTCGTATGTTGCAGCGTCAATTGCACTAGCGCTTTCTCAGCGTCTGAGACCGTCGTCCCCACCGAAAGCCGCACGCTCTCCGGCTCAAACACCTGGGCCGGCGGGCGGGAGCCGATCGAAACCCCAAAGTCATAAGGCAGATGCGCCATCTGGATAGCGCCCTCGCCTGACATGATCACCGCTCGCTCCAGCACGTTGCGCAATTCCCGCACGTTACCGGGCCACTGATGCTTCTTGAACGCTTCCATCACATCGACGTTGATATACGTCACGTTACAGCCATGCTTGCGATTCAGATGCGTAATCAGCGTTTCGCACAGTACCGGCAGGTCGCCCACGCGCTGGCGTAACGGTGGCAGGGCAATCTGAAAAACGTTGAGCCGGTAAAATAAATCCTCGCGCAGATCGCCCTTTTTCAGCGCGTCATCCAGGTTCCGGTTGGTGGCGGCCACCACCCGTACGTCCACCGAAATCTCGCTCTTGCCACCCAGCCGGCGTACCTGGGAATCTTCCAGAACCCGCAGCAGCTTGGCTTGCGTACCCGAAGGCATTTCCGCCAATTCATCCAGCAGCAGCGTTCCATGCTGCGCCAGCTCGAAACAGCCCGCCCGCCGTTCTAACGCGCCCGTAAATGCGCCTTTCTCATGTCCGAACAGCTCGCTCTCCATCAGCGTTTCCGGCATGGCCGCGCAGTTAATCGCCACAAACGGCCCATTCCGGCGGTTGCTCAATTGATGGACCGCCCGCGCCACCAGTTCCTTACCCGTGCCGCTCTCGCCCACCACCAGAACCGCGGCCTTGCTCGGCGCTACCTGCCGGATCACGGAGAACACGCTCTGCATTTGCGGCGACGTGCCTACCATGTCTACCAGCACGCCTTGATACTGCAATTGGCGTTGCAGGCGCTCGGTTTCCTCGGTCAGTTGGCTTTGCGACGCGGCGCGCTCGATCAACACCCGCAGCGCCGCCGGCTGAATCGGCTTTTCCAAAAACCAGAACGCGCCCAAATCATGAATGGTTTGAATCGCGGTTTCGATATTCCCGAATGCTGTCAACACGATAGCCGGAGGCATCTTGCCGTCCATGCCCAGCCTTTTCATGAGCTCGAAGCCATCCATGCGCGGCATCATCAGGTCGGTGACGATCACGTTTGCCGAAAAGGTGGCCAGCTTTTCCAGTGCTTCCTGCCCATCGGACGCCGTCTCGGCTTTATAGCCCCAGGCATCCACCATGGCGGCAAGCGGCGCGCGTTGCGACTCCTCATCGTCGACGATTAAAACGTTAATTGGCTGCCGTGTGGCTTGGTTTCCCACGGTCTTCAGTGTAGCCGATCAAACCTTCCCGAAACCATACGCTATCCTGCGGAAGCGGCATAACCTGAACAATGTCAATCCTGCCCCCCAAGCCGGCTAAAGACGATCCTCCTCCGTTTTTCGGTACTTGGCCGCGCGTCTACGCTGTAGTCTTAGGCTATCTGACCGTTCTCATTCTGGTCCTCTACGCCTTGACCGCAGTCTTTCATTACTAGGATGCAGCAAACACTGGAAGTCATTGCCACCTCCTTATCCGAAGCCATCGAAGCCCATGCGGGTGGAGCGGATCGTCTCGAACTGGTACGCGCGCTCGATCAGGACGGCTTAAGTCCCGATCTGGACCTGGTGCGCCAAATCCTGGCCGCAGTTCCGCTGCCGGTACGTGTCATGCTGCGTGAGAATGCTTCCATGTCCGTTTCAGGCAACCGGGAATTAGCTCTTCTGCAAGCCCAAGCCGCGGCCTTCGCCGAACTCCCGATTGATGGTCTAGTCTTAGGCTGGGTCACCTCTGATCGAGAAGTAGATATAACTTCTATTCACACCGTGCTTGACGGCCTCACGTGCCGCGTCACTTTCCATCGCGCCATAGAGCACGTCGCCGACCCGCTGCAGGCCATCCGAATCTTGAAACAGTTCCCGCAAATTGACCGGATACTCACCAGTGGCGGCCCCGGTATATGGCCTGAACGCAAAGCGCGGCTGTTGGATTTACAAACAGCGGCTGCTCCTGAGATTCAGATTCTCTTAGCTGTCGGAATTGCGTCAGACGCCCTCACTGGAGTGTTTGAAGATGCATCGTTCAACGAAGTACACGTAGGCCGGGCCGTCCGCCATTCGCAGGAAGTTTCCGGCGCGGTAGAGCGTCAAAGGGTGGCCGCGCTCAAGAATATGCAACGGCCATGAGAATCCTCGATTGGGTTGTATTCGTCGCATGGCTGGTGTCCCTGGTCTCTTACGGCCTATACCGGGGCCGCGGCAGCAACACGGTTGACAAATATCTTTTAGCCGGAAAGAGCATGCCCTGGTATGCCATGGGCCTCTCCATCCTGGCCACCCAAGCCAGCGCTGTTACCTTCATCTCCACCACCGGGCAAGGCTATGTAGACGGCATGCGCTTTGCCGAGTTCTACTTCGGTTTGCCGGTCGCCATGGTGATTCTCTCCGCCACCGCCGTCCCCATCTTTCACCGCGCCAAGGTCTATACCGCCTATGAGTATTTGGAAAAGCGCTTCGACGCCAAGACCCGTGCGCTAGCCAGCATCGTCTTTCTAATTCAGCGCGGACTCGCGGCTGGTATTGGCCTGTACGCGCCCGCAGTTGCGCTTGCTGATGTCCTGGGCTGGTCCGACCGTTGGATTACCGTGGTAATTGGCGCGCTAGTTGTCATTTATACAGCGACCGGCGGCATCAAAGCCCTGACTTGGGCGGACGTGCAGCAAATGAGCATGATATTTGTGGCGCTGATCGTCAGCCTCCTCGTCGTGCTACGCGCGTTGCCGCATGATGTTTCGTTCTTCGATGCGCTTCACTTGGCGGGCGCGGCCGGCCGCTTGAACATCGTCGATCTTCACTTCGATTTGAATAACCGCTACAACCTTTGGAGTGGATTAATTGGGGGCGGCTTCCTGGCGCTCGCCTATTTCGGCTGCGACCAAAGTCAAGTGCAGCGCTATCTCACCGGGAAGTCCATCGCGCAAAGCCGCCTCAGCCTGCTCTTCAACGCGGTGGTGAAAATCCCCATGCAGTTGTTCATTCTGTTCATCGGCGCAATGGTTTTCGTTCTATC
>DASXGT010000283.1:0-14686 GCA_036488895.1 Bryobacteraceae bacterium
AACTGGCCCGGATTCATCTTCGTCTCGCGCAGGCAGACCCGCGTAAAGTGGCGCGCGCTCACGCCCATGCGCTCGGCCAGGCGTTCAACACCCAGGTCTTCGCGCAAGTTCTCCCACATCCACACTTGCAGCTCGCGCAGCGGCTGCGAGGTCACCGCTTGGCGCGAGAGCATATGACTGTATTGCGCTTGGCCGCCGGGACGCACCAGAAACATCACCAATCCGCGCGCCACTTCGAGGGCTACTTTGTGTCCATGATCTTCCTCCACCAAAGCGAGTGACAGATCGATCCCCGCCGTAATGCCCGCGGACGTGTAAATGGAGCCGTCGCGCAGGTAGATGGGATCGGGCTTAACGAGGACTGACGGAAAATCGCGCGCAAGTTGGTCACAGAAAGCCCAATGCGTGACGGCCTGCTTGCCCTCCAGTAAACCAGCGGCAGCCAGCAAGAACGCGCCCGTACAGATGGAGGCGACGCGGCGAGACCGCTTCGCCGCATCGGTAATCCAGGCCAGATACCCGTCGTTGTAGACGCCGTTCTCCGCCCCCGGGCCGCCGGCAATGAGCAGCGTATCGATTGGACCTGAAATATCTTCTAAGGGAACGGCGCCCGTAAGGCCAATGCCGCGGCTAGTACGCAATACACCCGCGCCTTCCGGACTGCCCAGCAAAAACTCATACTCGGGAGCACTCGAAAACACTTCCAGCGGACCCGTGATGTCCAGAATTTGAACGGGCGGAGGTCCCGTGATGACGATCCTACGCATATAGCCAGACTACGGGATCGAGCGTAAAAAACATGTCCGAAATTGCTGTATTCGTGTCGTGGCAATGCGGCGCGCGGACCCCTACGATGGGGATGTCAGCAAGTAAATACCAAGGAAAATACGAATGAATCTCACCATCAATGCCACTTCCATTCCAGACACCAAGCTCGCCCAAGAAGCAACCGGAATTCTTCGCGAATACGGAACGGACCTGATCTTCAATCATTCCCTGCGCGTCTATCTTTTTGCAGCCGCACAGGGCCGGCAGGCAAATTTGCGCTTCGATCCGGAACTGCTTTACGTCAGCGCTGCTTTCCACGATCTTGGCTTGATCAAAAAGTTTTCAAGCCAAACCGAGCGCTTCGAAGTGGATGGAGCCAACGCCGTCCGTCAGTTCCTTATGGCCCACAAAGTCCCAGAGGAACAAGTGCAGACTGCCTGGGAGGCCATCGCCCTGCACACGACGCCCGGTGTAACGCAGTACATGAAACCGGAAGTGTCACTTCTTTATTCAGGCGTCGGCCTCGATGTCCTCGGAGAAGGCTTCGAAAACTTCCCGGCCGACCTGCGCGAGCAAATTGTTGCCGAGTACCCGCGCGTAAATTTCAAAGAAGGCATCGTGCAAGCGTTCTTCGGCGGTTTTGCCCATAAGCCTGGCTCCACGTTCGGCACGGTCAAGGCAGATGTCTGCGAGCGCTTCATTCCCGGCTACAAAAGCCCCAACTTCTGCGACCTTATCGCGAACTCCCCGTTCCAGAACTCCTAAATTAATCCGCAGCCAGACGTTAACTTTGCGCCAGTTGCCGGCGCCGCTTTGCCCAGCCGGGCTTCGCCACCTGCCGTGCTCGCCCAACAGCTAAAGCGTCAGCCTCCACGTCAGTCGTAATGGTCGATCCGGCGGCAATGTAGGCGCCCCCGGCAATCTTCAAAGGCGCAATTAACGTTGAGTTGCTGCCCACGAAAACGCCCTCGCCGATTTCTGTCTGGTGTTTCTTTTGCCCATCGTAGTTGCAGGTAATCGTACCGGCTCCAATATTCACGCCCGCGCCGATGTTGGAATCGCCTAAATAGGCAAGATGGCTCGCCTTTGATCCTTTGCCAAGCTTCGTTTTCTTCAGCTCGACGAAGTTGCCGATATGGCTGCCTTCTCCAGCTTCAGCATGCAGCCGTAGGCGCGTAAACGGCCCGATAGAGGCGTGCGCGCCAATCAGCGCTTCGTCCGCCACGACGTACGGCAGAATCGTGACGTCGTCGGCCACCTCGCAATCGCGCAGCACGGTTCCCGCGCAGATCCGGCAGCCGGCGCCAACACGCGTGCGTCCGCGCAATTGGACGTTTGCCTCCAGCACCGAGTCCATCCCCACTTCCACGTCGACATCAATCGTCACGCTGCCGGGATTCTCAATGGTGACGCCCGCCAGCATCAACTCGCGCGTCTTTCTGGAGCGCAGAATCTGATCCGCCAGCGCCAGTTCCACGCGCGTGTTGATGCCCAACAGTTCAGTCTCATCCGCGATGGGCAGGGGCAGCACGGGATGGCCGTGCCGGGCCAGAATTTCCACCATGTCGGTTAGATAGTACTCTTTGGCCGGATTGTTCGGAGCAACTTCATCGATGTGCTGCCAGAACAGATCGGAGTGAAAGCAATACAGGCCCGGATTCACCTCGTGAATGCTGAGTTGTTCCGGGTTGGCGGCTTTCTGCTCCACCACGGCGGCTACCCTGCCCTGCGAATCGCGCAGAATGCGGCCATAGCCGGTGGGGTCGGCGAGGTGGGTCGTGACAATCGCGCCGCCCAATTGAGCATTATTCGCCGCGTCCACGAGCGCCGTTAGCGTTTCCGGTCGCAGCAGCGGTCCATCGCCGTTCAAAATCAGCAGCAGCCCATCGCCCAGGCCCACTGCGTCGCGGATTACCTCGCGCGCGCACAGCGCCGCATGCCCGCTCCCGCGCTGTTCAGCCTGCACGGCGAACCGGACGCCTGGAACCTTGACGCTCGCCTGGACCTCTTTGGCTTGATGTCCTACCACGGCGACAATCCGTTCGGGTTCGGCGACTCGCAGCGCCGCCCGCACAATGTGGTTGAGCAGTGTGTCTCCGCCGGCTTGGTGCAGCACTTTTGCTTTGCGGGATTTCATGCGTGTTCCCAGCCCGGCGGCCAGAATCACGACTGTGACATTTTTTTTCATCTCACTCGTAAAGGGTGGCTTTGCAGCGCTTCTTTTCTCACTTGATGGGCGCGCGAACGGCTGGCTAAATCGATAACCACGTTGGCCAGGGCCTCAGGATCGTGCCGGATCGCGTTTCGCGCAAACGCAAGGTTGCTCACCAAATCGGCCGTCACAATCTTTACACCCATCTTGGCCAGCTTCTCTACATCATTTTCCACCGGCTTCACCTGCTCCCGGGCGTATTTGCGTTTCAACGAAGGCGAGATAGGCGCGGAGTTCAGCACCACGCAATCAATCAAACTCAATCCCGCGTGAGCATGTATCGTTTGTAAGTGCTGCGACGCGGAAAAATTAATCGTCTCTCCGGGCTGCCACATCAAATTCACAAAATACACCTTCATGGCGCTGGAACGCTGGATCGCTTGCGGCACGCCGTTGACCAGAAGATTTGGGACCACGCTGGTGTAGAGCGAGCCCGGTCCCAGTGTAATCAGGTCAGCCGTCTCAATCGCGGCCAGCGTGTCCGGCAGCGGTCCGCAATTGGCCGGGCTTAACCGCACCGCTTGAATCGCGCTACGGCTCTTGCCGATTTTGCTTTCCCCGCGCACCACCGAGCCGTCGCTTAACACAGCTTCCAGCGTCACGTTAGCCGCTGTCGCTGGAAAAATATGCCCACGGATGGCCAGAATCTCCGACGACAATTTCACCGCCTGCGCAAAATCGCCCGTGATCTGGTGCATGGCCGTAAGGAACAAATTGCCGAAACTGTGCCCCTTCAGCCCGCGCCCGCTCACAAAGCGGTATTCGAACAGATGCGAAAGCAAGTGCTCGTCCTCGGAAAGCGCCGTCATGCAATTGCGGATATCGCCGGGCGGCAAAGTGTCGAAATCCCGCCGCAAGCGTCCAGAGCTGCCTCCGTCGTCGGAGACCGTCACCACCGCGGTGATGTCCACCACCGGCATACCAGCTTGGCCGCCGCGGGCATATCTCTTCAAACCGGAAAGCAAGGTAGACAGTCCCGTGCCACCGCCGATAGAGACAATCCGCAACGGAGACTTCAACCTGCTTTTTTGTTGGGGCGAGACGCGTGTCAATCTTGACATGGCCCCCGCGAACTTTCAATATTTAACAAGCGTGAACCGACCCTAAAAGCGTCCTGCTTCAGCGGCGCTTTTTAGGCTTCTCTTCTTCTTCGTAGACGGCAACCGACTCTAAATCCCCTGATTCGAAGACTTGGCCGCAATCCAGGCAACGTACATAATCGACACCGTCACGCCGATAGAGAAATTCGGATCGCTCGTGCTGACAACCCTGCATAGCGAAATAACACCTATTCTAGACTGTACAATTCTAAAGGGAAACCCCTAAGGAAAATCCGCCGTTACTTCCCGTGAAAATTCCCGACCCCGTTACGCTCTTACCCATGGCCCAGAACCAAGCCAAGACGGATTTGGCCGAAATCATTGCCACGCTTCCCGACTCATCCGGCATCTACGCCTTTTCCGCACGCGGCCAGGCTCCCCACTTCAGTTGGTCAATCAATCTTAAACGACGATTGAAACGATTATTAGTTTCATCCCGAACTGGGGTGCCTCCGCTGCTTCGGGACGATGTCGATTTCGTTAAGTTTTGGTTAACCGGTTCGCGCCTGGAAATTTCACTGGTCATGTATGAACTGGCCAAACTATACAACCCTTCCGGTTACGCAAAACAGCTACGTTTGCGCTTGCCTTGGTTCGTGGGCTTGACTTCGCTCAATGCCTTTCCACGGCTTGAAGTGAAAAACCGCCTTTCTCGTGGACCTTCCCATAATAGTTCGGCTGTTTTCGGTCCATTCTTTAGCCGCGACCTGGCCCAGCGCTACGAACAGGAGGTGTTGGGTCTGTTCCAGCTTCGCCGCTGCACCGACGTACTGGAGCCGCATGCGGCCCACCCGGGCTGCATTTACGGCGAGATGAACCAGTGCTTGCGTCCCTGCCAGTGCGCCGTTACGCCGGAAGAATACGCAGGCGAAACGGCGCGGGTACTGGACTTTCTGACGACGAACGGCCAAAGTTCCGCCACCAGCCTTTCCATCGCGCGCCAGAAAGCGTCGTCCGATATGGATTTTGAGCTGGCCGCGCAAATTCATAAACGCCTGGAACGCGTGACTGCCGCCTCTTCTACGCGTGACCGCTCCATTACCTCTGTCGATGAATTCAATGGCGTAGCGCTCACGCCTGCCTTCGGGGAGCGGCAATTTCGTCTGTGGCCGATGCTGGCCGGGTATTGGCAGGAGCCGGTGCCGGTAGATCTTTCCGTTGAAGCGCTGGGCGCCAGGTCTTTGGACCGGGAAATCCGCCAGCTGCTCGAATCCTCGCTGCAGGCTATACCAAGTCAGTCTGCACAAAATCAGGGCCGGCGGGTGGAACATTTGGCGTTGTTTTCCCGCTGGTACCATTCCTCCTGGCGCGACGGGCACTGGTTTCCGTTTCGCACGCTGGAAGATCTGAATTACCGTAAGCTGGTCCGCGAATTGTCTAAAATGGCGACTGCCGAACCGTGTTAGCGTAGTCGTAAAATGTCCGAGCACGAAGAACTTGAAGAACGCGTCCGCGAGGCCCGTGAACCCTTTGACAAAGTAGTCGCCGGCACCATGGCGATTATCGCGGCGCTATTGGCCATAGTCACCGTTCTAGGCCAGCATTACAACACCGAAAAGCTATTGAACCAACAATATGCCTCTGATCAATGGGCTTACTACCAAGCCAAGGACATCCGTCATTACTCGGCCAATGTTGCGCAAGACGTGTTAGCGCAACTGAAGCCGGACCCGAAAGTGATCGCTAAATATGCCAAAGACTCTGCCCGATACGAGAAGGATCTGAAGGGAATCACGGAGAAAGCCCACGAGTTCGAACGTGAGCGCGATAAAACCGGCCATGAGGCGGGGCGTTTCCACTTGGGGGAAATTTTCCTGGAAGTCGCCATCGTCTTCTCTTCCTTGTCGATTCTGTTTAAGCAGAGGCCGATTTTCTTGTTGGGCGCGGGCAGCGCTGTTCTCGGATTGGCGATCGCCGTTACTGGATATTGGGTTTAGCCACGGCGAATCCGCCTTTGGGCTTCAGGTCCGCTAGCTGTTCCAGACTTTTTTCAGGCAACGACATCGCAAAATGGACTTCACTTCCGGCCGTGCGTACAGTCATTGTGTCTAACGACGATGCCACCAGGCCGGCGCGTGGGTCGTTTTGACGCTGCATTTGCACCATGCTGGCCATAAAGTGAATGACGTCTGCCAGGGCGTTCGCGTCCTGCGCCGAGCGCGTGACGGCGTTAAATGTCACGTCAATCATGGGGCCCAGCTTGGCGCCCCCGCTCGATTGAACCACGGACTGCAATGCTTTCGCATTCCCGTTCTCTGAGGCAAGGTGCTTGGCCAGGAAATCGCTGCTGGTGACGGTGGCAAACCAAATATCGTTTTCGCTCCCAACGATGTCTATTTTGCTCTGCAAAGCAGGGTCCAGCACGGAAGGCGTGGAGCGGTTCTGAATGATCTGTTGCAGCGTCGCTACGTCGGCCAGGGCGGCCACGCCGGTGTCTAAAAAGGCGAACGCGGTTTGCTCGTTTTTAGCTTGATTCACCACCATCTGTACGCCCTGATAGCTCTGAATCACGGCCCCTTTGGCTTGCGCGTGCGCTAAAATTCGCTGCTCGTCGAATGTGCCGCGCGCCAGCACCGCGAAGGAATGCTGGTGGCTGTTCAAGTTTGGATCGCCGCCCGCAAATAACAGGCTCTGCAAGTCTCGGCGCGGATCAAAGCCGGTTTCGGCCATCAGTTGTTGAAAATGCGGGTCTTCCATTTGCGATTTCGCCAGCAGATACTGTCCAAAGTCAGAGTTCCGCGACGTAGTGACGTCGAAGCCGCCGACGACCTTGGAGCCGCTGGGAACCAGTCCCAACAAACCGCTATCGATGCTGCCAAAGGCGCAAAAGGAAGCCGCCAATAACGCAAACGGAACAAACAGTAGGTGACGCATGAAGCCCTCTCACTTGAAACTTACGTTGGCGGCCGGTGAAAGGTTCAGGAAATATATACGTGGCTAGGCTTCCGGAATGCGGGTTAGGAGCCACCAATCGCGATTTCATAACCTTGGTGGAATATCAGAAGACGCGGGAAGACCTGCTACAGCAATATTCTGCAGATTATTGCTCAGTGGCATGGGGCTTTGTGAGCTGTCGCTGATACAGCTCTGCATAAATGCCCCGCTGTGCTGCCAGTTCTGCATGCGTGCCGCGCTGGACAATCGATCCGCTCTGGACCACCAGAATCTCGTCCGCCTTGAGAATTGTCGAAAGCCGGTGGGCAATGACGATTGACGTTCGCCCTGCAAGAGCCGTCTCCAGCGCCCGCTGAACTGCTGCTTCCGATTCGGAATCCAGATGAGCGGTAGCCTCGTCCAGAATCACAATGTCGGGAGCCTTCAAAAGAAGGCGCGCGATAGCGATGCGTTGCTTCTCTCCTCCGGAGAACCGATAGCCCCTCTCTCCAACGAGGGTGTCCAGTTTGTCGGGCAAAGACTCGATGAGATCCAGGATCTGGGCATCGCACAACGCGCCCATGATTTGCTCATCCGTTGCAGTTGGCATTGCGTAGAGAAGGTTCGCGCGAATGGTGTCATGGAACAGATGAGCGTCCTGGGTGACCACGCCGATACGCTCACGCAAAGAGTCGAGCCGAGCGTCGCGAACGTCAATTCCGTTGATTCGGATTGATCCGCTCTGAACGTCATAGAGACGCGGCACCAAGTGCGTAATAGTTGTCTTTCCCGCGCCGGATGGCCCCACCAGTGCTACCAGGCGCCCGGGCTCGACTGTGAAGGTAATGTTCTGGAGTACGGTGCTGTTCGTCCGTTTGTCAGGAACGGCGATCGACTCCAGTGAAGCGAGCGACACTTCCGATGCCGACGGATAGCGGAACGAAACCTGATCGAACGAGATCCGGGCCGGGCCGGCAGGAATGGCAACAGCTTGCGGAGTCTCGCGGATCATCGGCGCAAGATCTAGCACCTCGAAGACCCGTTCGAACGAGACCAGTGCAGTCATAACGCTGACCTGCACGTTCGATAGGCCGAGCAACGGGCGATAGAGACGAGATAGATAGGACACCAATGCAACCACGGTTCCCACGTCAAGCAGGTGCCTTACGGCCAGCACCCCTCCCCAGCCATACGCGAGTGCGCTTGCGCATGTTGCCATGGCAAGCAAAGCGGTGAAAAACAGGCGGCCATAGAAGGCCTGTTTGACTCCGATATCCGAAACTCGGGTGGCTTTCTCCTCGAACGACTTGCTCTCCTCTTGGCTTCGCCCGAAGAGTTTTGCCAGAAGCGCACCCGCCACGTTGAAGCGCTCAACCATGAGGTTATTCATCGTTGAAGTCAGGTCGTAGCTCTCCCGCGTGATCTGCTGCAGCTTGCGGCCCCAAAAGCGCGCAGGGAGCACAAACAACGGAAGCAGTATCAGAGCCGCCAGCGTGATGCGCCACGACAACACAAACATCGCATCGCACCTAGGATCAGGGCGACGGTGATCAGATTGCCCACAACATTCGAGAGAATATCGGTAAACGCGGTGCGCGCGCCGGTAACGTCATTATTCAGGCGGCTCCGGTTTGTGCGCGGGTGAAGAAAGCCAGGGGCATCTGCTGGATATGTTCGAACAATCGCGTGCGAAGTGAGAGAACAATCCCAGCGCTGATTCTTGACGACAAGTAGGTTTGAGCCATGCCCAGCGCGTCGTCAGAGAGCCCCAATAGAGCGGCGATGATGGCCAGATGGATAATCAGCGTCGAGTTCCCTTGCAGAATGCCCTTATTGATGATCTGGCGATAAATGAGGGGATTCACAACGCCGATAGCCGCATCGACGACAACGACAAAAAGGAACAGCGCCAGAAGTCCAGAGTACGGCACGGCATACAGCAGCGTCCGCTTCGCCGTGCCCGGCTTGACCTTTTGCTTAATTACCGATGAATCCTGTCCGAGGGAGCGCCAGGCCCCTATCATCCCGCCCATGGAATTTCTCTCCCGTCGCTTGCCAATTTGGTCGCATTCAAGTTACTCTAACGCTCCAATCAGGATGATCGACTTGACCAAGCAACGCACTCATTGAGGCCGCAGTATCCAATTTATCGATGCGCGGTTGGCACCTGGAAGCTTCATGCACGCCGCCACGATCGGTTTACGCAGAATCGCCGTTGCGCACAACGAACGCTGCAGGGCGTTGACGCCAACCCGTCTGATTGAGAGCGCGTGTGACGGGCCATCTAGAAGTTATTCGATCTTAAGTTAACCCCTTACGGATATAGCCCCACGTTACGAACTCCCCATAAATTTCAGAGACGGACACTAAATATCCGCACGCTTGTTCCGGCGCGCTTTTTTAGCGCTATGGCTCAGCAGCATGGTCGCTGCTCCTAAAACCGCGCAAAGCGGAAACACGAATGCCGCATCGATTCCTGGCGGGTCGTCAAATAGCTTCCAAAAACCAACGGCCAGGGCCGCGGTTCCCGCCACACCCGCGGCGAAATAGGAGTTCACGATGGCGTCCACCGCGAATACTGCGGCGGCGGCGCCCAAAAACTCAAGGCCTAAAATAGAGGGCGAGTGCAGCCATAGGAAATATCCCCCGGTTAACGCGGCGCCCAGGCCGAGCACGCCTGGACCTACGATTCGCGCCACGCGGTAGCCCGGCCAAAGCAGTTCCGCGTAGATTCCAAGAAGGCCGAACATCATCAGGACAAATGCGGTGTTCGGGCCGATCGGCGTCACTTCAGCGGTAATTCGAACCAGAACGTCGCACCCGGCAAGGACGTGTTATTAAACGTTCCGATCTCTCCATCCATAATCTCCACCAACTGCTTGCTGATGGTGAGTCCCAGGCCGGTTCCGCCGAAACGCCGCTTGGTGGTTCCGTCGGCCTGGAAGAATGCTTCAAAAATCCGCTGCTGCACGCCTTCCTCTACGCCAATGCCCGAGTCGATGACCTCGCAGCGCAGGACTGCCTTGCCAGCGGGTTTCGTCAGCCGGACATGGACGCCGCCGGCGGAGGTGAATTTAAGCGCATTGGCGATCAGGTTGGTCAGCACTTGCCGGACCCGTACGCTATCGCCGTGAATGACCGGCGGCAATTCGGGATCAATCTCGTAGGTCAACGCCAGGTCCTTCGCATCCGCCCTGAGCCGCAGCAGCTTCAAAACCACCCGTAGGCTTTCGCGCATGTCGAACGCTTCGCGCGCGAGTGACAGGCGCCCCGCATCGATCTGCGACAAATCGAGCAAATCATTGATAATAGTCAACAAATCGTTGGCGCACTGGCTGACCGCATCGGCATACTCACTCTGATCCCGGCTCAACGGCGTATTCTTGAGCAGGTTGACCATCCCCATGATTCCGTTCATGGGCGTGCGCAATTCGTGCGAAGTATTGGCCAGAAACTGCTCTTTGATCTGTGTGGCCTCGCGCGCCAGGCGCAGCGCCGTGCTCAATTCTTCGTTTTTGGCCTGCAGTTCCTCTGCAAATTCCTGCAGCCGCTGTTGCGCTTGTTTCCGTTCCGTAATATCGCGGCCGATTCCCTGCACGGCAAATGCATGTCCGCGCCGGTAAATGATGCGGGTGTTCATTTCCAAGAAACGCAAATTTCCAGCCTTGGAAAGAATAGGCAGTTCAAAATGTTGCGCCGCGCTGCCGCCCAAATGCGCGCGAATGCCGTCCTGCGTCAAATGGCGGCTCTCGGGCGCCACTAGGTCTGCAAAATGTTTCCCTTGCACCTCAGTCCGGGCATAGCCGGTCAGGTGTTCGGCGGCCCGGTTGATTTCGATAATCCGGCCCTTTAAATCGTATAGAAAAATGACGTCGTTGGCGTTTTCAAAGAGCTGAAACCGGTCTTCATTCGTCTGTAACGCCTCGTCCGCCGTGTGGCGCGCCGTCTCGTTCAGAATCAATACCGCGCGCGCATCCGTGCCGCTCAAGGCAATGCTGCAGGAAATCAGGCTCACTACCAGTTCACGGTCCGCCGCTCCACGGTGAATGAATGGGCCCATCGCATTCGCTGCTTTTCGCAATTCCGCGAGCAAATCCGCGCCTTCCTGCAGTTCGTCGGCCGCGAACAAGTCAAGCAAGGTGAACTTGCGCATCTCTTCCAGGCTGTAACCATAGAGATCCAGGGCGCTGTGATTGGCTTTTAAAATTTGGAGCGAGTCCGCAGCGTAGATGACGGCGGGGGCGGGGTTATCGTAAAAAACACTCTCATAAGCGGCCACACGTATTTCGTGCTCTTGGCATGCGGCTTCCAGCGCGGCAACCCGCTGAGAGAGCCATTCCACGGAAGCGGCGTTCCATGCGTTTTCCTCCGGCGTATCGCCGGATAAGGTTCGAGCGGCGTTGCTCATTTACAGATTTGCTCAGAAAACATCGGCCGGTCACCGCTACTTATATTGACGCTGCTTGGCGTCAATTGTAAGCCAGTAGTATTACTATATCAGTGAAATTCGTCACAGAATAGCCCATCAGCCGTTGTAACTCGTTCCGGCCGTGAAACCCATTTGCAATACAAGATTGTGTGAAACATTTAGTTTTGGGAATGTTTTCATAGCTTTTTCACAGAGGGCAAATGCGCTCGCAACACTTATCGCGGACATTGAAATCGGATGCCCGTTACAGCGAGAACGACTTTTCAATTCTTCCGGGATGACCGGTCGGTTTCCCCCAGTTTCCGCACCGGAGTTTCGCTTCACAGCCACACCATGTATTCGGAGGAAAGCCTCGACATGGTGCCCCGCTACACCGCCAATGTGCCTTACCTCGGCCGCGCCATCCGCCGCCAGGAAGCCGAATACCAACAACGAACCAAACAGTCCTTCGACTTTGGCCACGCGTTTTGGACGCCCCCACTGGCGCCGCGCCAAGCCTATCGGCTGGAAGAAAAACAGATTCAAAGAAAGCTGCAGTTGCCGGGCTTGGTCTCTCTGACCGATCATGACGACATCCGTTCCGGAACGCAACTCCATCTGTTGGACCGCTTCGCGAAGGCGCCCATCTCCACGGAATGGACCATTCCTTTCGGCGCGACATTCTTCCACCTCGGCGTGCACAACATGCCGGCCGCGCAGTCTGGTGAAATGATGCAAGATCTGGCTGCTTTCACCGCCGACCCGCGCGAAGAAAAGCTGGGCGGTCTGCTCGAAATGCTGAACGCTCACTCCGGTGTATTTCTGATTCTCAACCATCCGCTTTGGGATGAGAAAGGCATCGGCCACTCCCAGCACTCGCAAATTCTGATGCGCTTGCTCAAACAGCACGGTTCCTCCTTGCACGCGCTGGAATTGAACGGATTGCGCGGCTGGCGCGAAAACTACCAGGTGATTGCCGTGGGACGGCAGGCGGGCTTGCCGTTGGTTTCCGGCGGCGACCGCCACGGCCGCGAGCCCAATGCTATTCTGAACCTGTCGCGGGCCACGAATTTCGCTGAACTGGCCCACGAAATCCGCTATGAACGCTTTAGCCACGTCGTGTTCATGCCGCAATATCATGAGCCGCTCCGCTTGCGCATTCTGCAAACCATGGTGGACGTAGTGCGCGATTATCCGGAAAATTTCGTGGGCCGCCGCACCTATGCGGACCGCGTCTTTTACCGTAATCCGGAAACACAGATCGATCAATCTCTAGCTGAGATCTGGCGCGACGGCGGCCCCATGATCGTCAAACAGTTCGTGGCTTCCATGCGCTTCCTGGAATGGCGCGGCGTGCGGTCGGTTTTGCGCCTGGCGCTGCATGACCGTTCGAGTCAAGCTTGGTCGAGCGAAGTTTGGACCAATCAGGTTTGGTCCGATAACAAGGCGGCTATTTGACGTCTTATCCGCGTGTCGCTTTTCTGCCGGACACTTTTCATGAAGTGAACGGCGTGGCGCACACCAGTCGGCAGTTGGAGGCGTTCGCGCTACGCCGTGAAATCCCTTTTCTGAGCGTCCATTGCGGACCAACCGTCGAAACCGTCACCAAAGGCGCCGTTACCATCGTCCAGCTCAAGCGCGGCCCCCTGCGCTTCGGACTCGACGCCAATCTTGACTATGACCCGTTCTTGATGCGCTACACCTCGCGCATCATGGCGGAGGTGAAGAAGTTCGGGGCGGATATCATTCACATCACCGGACCGGGCGACATGGGGGCGGTAGGCATGTATATCTCCTGGCGTCTGAAACTTCCGCTGGTGATCTCCTGGCATACCAGTCTGCACGAATACGCCGGCCGCCGCTTGGAGCGCTTGCTCAGCTTTACCGGCGACCGGTTGGGCCGGCGCATCGGCGCCTGGGCTGAGAGAATGGCGCTCAAGCTTCTAGGACTGTTCTATCGGCGCGCCATCATCGTCATGGCGCCGAATCAGGAGTTGATAGACCTTACGAAATCCCTGACCCAGCGCCCGGTCTTTCTGATGCGCCGGGGAGTGGATACCCAGTTGTTTTCACCCGCGCGGCGCAATCGCATCAGTGGGCCTTTCCGCATCGGCTATGTCGGGCGGCTCACTCCCGAGAAAAACGTGCGCTTTCTCGCCGAGCTCGGCACGACCCTCCAGACGCTAGGCCGCAGCCACTTCGAATTCATGATTGTGGGAGAGGGCAGCGAGGAAGCGTGGCTCCGCCAGAACGTTCCGAACGCGATTTTCACCGGCGTGCTGCGCGGCGAGCGCCTGGCGGAAGCGTACGCCAACATGGACCTGTTTGCGTTCCCTTCGAATACCGACACGTTCGGCAACGTCGTTCTGGAAGCGCTCGCTTCGGGCGTTCCCGTGGTGGTGACGGATCAAGGCGGTCCGAAATTCCTGGTCGAATCGGGAGTTACCGGCCATGTCGCTTCTTCCACCTGGGATTTCATTACCTTTGTGAACGAAATCCTCACGAATCCCGTTGAGCACGCACGGATGCGCGTCGCGGCCCTGCGATATGCGGGACTGCAATCCTGGGATAGCGTTTTTGAGTCCGTATTTGACGCCTACAGCCAGTGCTGCCAAGCCGCAGTTCCCGTCCCCGGCAGCATCTCCCATGGCGTCCCAGGCAATATGCCCCGGAACAGCGGTCCTGGCGCCCATCCTCTGTTATCCTCACGGATGCATGAGCGGGGTCGTCCTTGATGGAAAAAAAATCAGCCGGGATATTCAGGAAGAGCTCAGGCCGCGCATAGCGGCGTTGACCACTAAACACCGTCCGCCTGCGTTGGCGGTGGTTTTGGTGGGGAATGATCCGGCTTCGCAAATTTATGTCCGCAGCAAGATTCGGGCGTGCCACGATCTAGGCATTCGCAGCGTCGAACTAACGCCGGATAGCGAGATCAGCACGGAAGAGTTGATTCAGCTAGTACGTCCGTTAGCGAACGATAGCTCGATTGACGGCATTTTGGTGCAAATGCCGCTGCCGCCGCAAGTGAACGCCGAAGCGGTGAATGCATGTGTGGACGCCACGCGCGATGTAGACGGTTTCGGAACCTATAGCTTGGGCCGCCTGGTGTTAAATAAACCCGCGCCGCGCGCCTGCACGCCCGCGGGCATTATGGAGTTGCTCAAGCGCTACCAGATTCCCATCACCGGCAAGCATGCCGTGGTGGTCGGGCGCAGCGACATTGTCGGTAAGCCCATCGCGCTGCTGTTGCTGCATCAGAATGCTACCGTGACCATCTGCCATTCACGCACGCCGAATCTGGCGGAAGAATGCCGCCGCGCGGAT
>DASXGT010000200.1:0-31933 GCA_036488895.1 Bryobacteraceae bacterium
CGCCTGGGCCTGGCGCGCTGGCTGGTAAGCGATGACAATCCTCTCACCGCGCGCGTCACCGTCAATCATTTTTGGGAAACTTTATTCGGACGCGGCCTGGTGGAAACCAGCGAAGATTTTGGCT
Organism: Bryobacteraceae bacterium; assembly: GCA_036488895.1. GTDB lineage: Bacteria > Acidobacteriota > Terriglobia > Bryobacterales > Bryobacteraceae > Bog-105. The sequence continues at coordinate 125 of DASXGT010000200.1, forward strand.
CGCAAGGCGATCCACCCTCCCACCCCGAACTTCTCGATTGGCTGGCCACCGAATTTATGCAAAACGGTTGGAGCATGAAAAAAATCCAGAAGCTGATGGTGATGTCCGCCGCCTATCGCCAGGATTCCCGCGTCACACCAGCCCTCGCTGCGCGCGACCCCTACAACCGGCTCTATGCGCATGGCCCGCGCTTCCGCGTCGAGTCTGAGATGGTGCACGACATGGTGCTGGCTGAAAGCGGTCTGCTCAGTTCCAAGATGTACGGCCCCAGCGTTTTCCCGTATCAGCCCAACGGTGTCTGGGACATCCCCTATAGCAGCGACAAATGGATTCAAAGCCCCGGCGAAGACAATTACCGGCGTAGCATCTATACGTTCCTCCGCCGCAGCGCGCCTTATCCGAGCCTGGTCACGTACGACGCGACCAGCCGCGAATTCTGCACCATCCGCCGCGTACGCACCAACACACCTCTCCAGGCGCTGACCAGCCTCAATGATCCATTCTTCTTTGACGCTGCCCGCGCCATGGCGAAACGCATGACGGCGGAAGGCGGTTCATCCCTTTCCGCTCAGATTGATTACGGATACCGCCTGGCTGTCTCTCGTTCGCCTTCGCAAACCGAGCTCAAGCGTGTCGCGGATTTCTATAACGAACAACTCGCCGCCTATCAAAAGAATCTGCCGGCCGCCAATCACACGCTCGCCGCAAAATCGGATGCGGTTGCCAACGCTCCCGAAATGGCCGCGCTCACCATGGTGGCCAACGTTTTGCTGAATATGGACGAATCCATCACGAAGGAATGACGCCAATGAATCACACAGAAGATATCTCCACCGAACTCCTGAAAGCATCCACTCGCCGTCATTTCTTCAAGCAGTCTAGCTTCGGCATTGGAGCCGCCGCCCTGGCCGGCTTGCTGCGTGCGGATACTCCAAGTACCGCCAAGCCTCCCATGTTCCCGGCGAAAGCCAAGAGCGTGATTTACCTCTTTATGGCCGGCGCTCCCTCGCAGGTCGATCTCCTCGACCCCAAGCCCACGCTGCAAAAATACGACGGGCAGAACATCCCCGATGAATTCGTAAAAGGCGAGCGCTTCGCCTTCATCAAAGGCAAGCCCAAGTTACTCGGCTCTCCATTTGAATTCACCCGTTGCGGCAAATCGGGAGCCGAAGTATCGGAACTGCTCCCCCACCTCAAAGCGGTCGCGGACGACGTCACCATCGTCCGCTCCATGCACACCACGCAGTTCAATCACGCGCCCGCCCAGATCTTCATGAATACGGGCTTTCAGATCATCGGGCGTCCCAGCATGGGCTCGTGGATGACTTACGGGTTGGGCAGTGAGTGTAAAGATCTGCCCGGTTTCGTCGTGCTCGTCTCAGGAGAAAATCAACCCGATGGCGGCAAGGCCTGTTGGGGCAGCGGCTTCTTGCCGTCGACACACCAAGGCGTCGAATTCCGTTCGCAAGGCGATCCGGTTCTATTTCTCACCAATCCCGAAGGCGTCTCCGATAACGCTCGCCGCGCGTCTCTCGACTTGCTTAAAAAATTGAACGAGGAGCATCTAGCGGCCAACGGCGACCCCGAAATTTCAACACGCATCGCATCGTATGAGATGGCCTACCGCATGCAATCGAGCGTGCCTGATCTGGTGGACATTCACCATGAGCCCGCGTCCATTCATGAACTCTACGGCACCGAGCCCGGCAAAAAATCTTTCGCGAATAACTGCCTGCTGGCCCGCCGTTTGGTTGAGCGCGGCGTGCGCTTCGTCCAGCTCTATCACCGCGGCTGGGACAATCACGGCACTTCCAGCCATGATGACATCGTCAACCGCCTCCCCTCGCTGTGCCAGGAAACCGATCGTGCCGCCGCAGCACTGGTCCAAGACCTCAAGCAGCGCGGACTGCTCGATACCACCATCGTTGTCTGGGGCGGGGAATTCGGCCGCACCCCCATGAACGAAGCCCGCAACCAATCCAAATTCCTGGGCCGCGATCACCACCCGCGCGCCTTCAGCATGTGGATCGCCGGCGGCGGCTTCCGCCCCGGCATTACGCTAGGCCAAACCGACGAACTCGGCTACAACATCTCCGAAGACCCGGTGGACGTTCACGACCTGCACGCCACCATCCTCAATCAAATGGGCATCGATCACACCAAGCTGACCTACCGCTTCCAAGGCCGCGACTTCCGGTTGACGGACGTTTCCGGAAATGTAATTCGGAAGTTGATCGTCTAATCCGCAAACGCTCCAAAACGCAATTCGGAATTGCGCGACAATACAAAAAGATGATGGATCAGCAAACAATGAGTGCCGCTGTGGATTGGAAAGCTTGTCCCATCGTCGAAATCGACCCGGACAAAGTGGCTGGCAATCCGGTCGTCAAAGGAACACGTATTCCCGCGCAAGGGATAGTCGACGATTACGACCTAGGGTCCCCTATCGAGGAAATCCACGAAAATTTCCCTTCTCTATCAGTCGATACGATCGAAAAATTGATCGCCTTTGCGCATAGCCATCAACCCATCCCTTGAAAATCTTGCTCGATGAAAACATGCCGCACAAGCTGCGCGGGCATCTGGCAAATCATGAGACGGTGACCGCTGTTTATGCGGGGTTTGGCGGCTTAAAAAACGGATTCTTGCTGACCGCTGCCGAAGATGCTGGCTTTGATGTTCTCGTGACAGGCGATCTGTCACTTCATCACCAGCAAAATCTGTCCGGCAGGATGCTGGCGATTGTTTCTCTGAGCGCAATCAGTTGGCGCATTATCGAATCGCATGTTGACAAAATTGCCGCCGCGGTCAATGCGGCCACACCAGGTTCATTGACGCGGGTAGAATGTGGCGTGTTTTCAAGGCGCCGACGGCCTGAAGACCTCTCTCTTCGGTAATATCCATAGTCACGCCTATCAAGCTTAGCGATACCCGGCGTCCACGCAATTCAATGCAGGAATTTGTCGGAATCCGCAAAGATCGCTCCGAACCCCTTGAAGCGACGGCCTACGTGCGAAGCCTTCGCCGAAGTGACCGTCTGGAGCGCCTCCGCGAAAAATGACCATCTTTGTCGATTCGGACATTCTGATCGAAGTTTCCCGAGGTAAAAATGCGGCCGTAGTCTCCAAATGGCTGGACCTCAGCAACTCGGATGCCGCAGTTCCTATACTCACCCATCAGTATGGCCGAACTCTGGGCGGGTGCCCGGTCGAATGAACATGACGTGCTGACCAATCTGTTCCGGGCGCTGACCTGCGTTCCGATCGAGGAACAAACGGGCCACCTCGCAGGTGCCTACCTGCGGCGATTCAGGCGAAGCCATAGTGTGGAGGTCGCGGATGCCCTCATCGCTGCAAGTGCGGTGGCGAGCGGCGCACAACTATGGACGCGCAATCATAAGCACCTCCCGATGAAGGAAATCTCCTTTTCGACTAAGCCGTCACATGCGGCTTTGCCGGTGACAGCGGCTTGACCATTTGCCGCCGTGTAAACCAATGGGAGCGGTCGAATCAGTGCATCCAAACCCGGTGAAGGATCGACCTTTTCTTCACCTTGCCACGCAAAAACGAGTAAAAGCAGAAGAGCGCCCGGTCTCCGCACAACCGTTTCCGCCGGACCGCCGTTTCAGGCCACATGCTCCGAAAGTGAGTTGCCTGACGTCTCAACCAACTATTGATATTGTCTCCGTAGAGGAAATTCAAAACATGCCAACAAATCGAGGCGTAGTCTATTTAGGTCCTGGGAAGGTCGAAGTGCAATCGATCGATTTCCCGAAGATGCAGAATCCCAAAGGTAAACAGATTGATCACGGCGTTATTTTAAAAATTCTTTCCACTAACATCTGTGGATCGGATCAGCACATGGTGCGCGGACGAACTACCGCGCCGCGTGGCCTGGTTCTCGGACATGAAATCACCGGTGAGGTGATTGAGAAAGGAAAAGACGTCGAATTTATCGATATTGGCGACATTGTCTCCGTCCCGTTCAACGTGGCTTGCGGCCGCTGCCGGACGTGCCGGGAAGAGAAAACCGGCGTGTGCCTGACCGTGAATCCCGCCAGAGCCGGAGGCGCCTACGGTTATGTGGATATGGGCGGCTGGATCGGCGGACAGGCCGAGTACGTTCTCGTACCTTACGCGGATTTCAACCTTCTGAAATTCCCCAATAAAGAACAGGCCCGCTCGAAAATTCGCGACTTGACGATGTTATCCGACATTTTGCCCACCGGATTCCACGGCGCGGTTACCGCAGGCGTCGGAGTCGGGTCCATCGTATATGTGGCAGGCGCGGGTCCAGTAGGCCTCGCGGCAGCCGCTTCCGCGCAGATTCTAGGAGCCGCGCTGGTCTTGATCGGCGACATGAACCCGGAACGCTTGAAGCATGCCAAGAGCGTTGGTTTTGAGCCCGTGGATTTAACCAAATCCGACAAGCTGGAAGAGCTCATTGAACAGATTACCGGATCGCCCGAAGTGGATGCTTCCATCGACGCAGTCGGATTTGAGGCTCGCGGTCACGGCGGCCAGCACACGACCGAAGCTCCGGCCACCGTGCTGAACTCACTGATGACCATTACCCGCGCGAGTGGTGCCATTGGAATCCCCGGGCTGTATGTGACCGAGGACCCCGGATCGAAGGACGAAGCTGCGCAACAGGGCAATCTGCGCATGCGCCTCGGCCTCGGATGGGCCAAGAGCCATAGCTTCTTCACGGGGCAGACGCCCGTGTTGAAGTACAACCGCCAGTTGATGCAGGCCATTCTTCACGATAGGTTGCCCATCGCGAAAATTGTGAATGCCACTGTCATCACGCTGGACGCAGCTCCAACCGGATACAAGGATTTCGACAAAGGCGCCGCCAAGAAATACATCCTCGATCCTCACGGTCTCGTGGCCAAAGCAGCCTGAGATCAGAAATATCCATAGGCGAGCCAGCCGCCATCCACATACAGCGAGTGGCCAGTGATGAAGCTGGCCTTCTCGCTCAACAGGAACGACACAGCGTCCGCCACGTCGGCGGGTTGCGCCAGCCGGCCCAACGGAATACGCGCTTTGATTTGCGCTTCGTTCACGTTGCCTGCCGCGATATTGCGCTGCGTCATCTCCGTAGCCACATAGGCCGGACCAACGGCATTCACCCGGATGCCTTTCTCCGCCCACTCAATCGCCAGCACCTTGGTCAGCATCGCCACTCCGGCCTTGGCACAGCAATAGGCGGCTCGCCGGGGAAACGCAGCCTCCGCGTTCGTGCTGCTGATGAATACAATTCCTCCGCCCGTCTCAACCATCCGTCTAGCGCAAGCCTGGGCGAAGTAGAACGCGCCGTTCAGTTGCACATCCACCATCTGCGCCCAGTCGGCGGGCGGCAAACTCAAGCTGTCATGCGGCCGGCTATACCCCGCGCAATTGACCGCTCCGTCCAACCGGCCGAATTTCTTGACCGCGGCTTGTACCGCCGCCTCACACTGCTTCGCGCTGGTAATGTCGCATGCCACGCCGATCGCGCGGCCCTCGGGTCCAATGCTCGCCGCCTTCGCCTCGGCTTCGGGGCCATGCAGGTCGGCCACCACCAACAGCGCGCCTTCTGACGCCAATCGCGCACTCACCTCCGCCCCAATACCGCCCGCGCCGCCGGAGACCACAATCACTTTGTCTTGCATAAGAAGACTGAGCGTATCATTTCGCTTTCGCCTGCTTTTTAAATTCATAACGATGTATATGCATCAAACGTGATACGCTGGTCTTGAGAAAGGAAAACAAATGCCTCTGGTTCGAATCGATTTACTCGAAGGAAAATCGCGCGAATATCGCGCGCGGATCGGCGAAGTTGTTTATCAGGCGCTCTTGGACGCCCTCAACGTGCCCAGGAACGACCGGTTCCAGGTGATTACGGAGCATGCGAAGGACTCCATGCCTTTTGACAGGGATTATCTCGGCATTCATCGCACGGATGACTGTATCTTCCTACAGATCACCTTGAACGCTGGCCGGTCCTTGGAGTTAAAGCAGCAGCTGTACAAGGCCATTGCTGACGGGCTGCACGAAGCAGTGAAAATCCGCAAAGAAGACATTCTCATTAACCTGGTTGAAGTGCCCAAAGAGAACTGGTCCTTCGGTACCGGGGAGGCCCAGTATGTTTCATAATTGTGGTAGAATCGCGCGGGCCGCCGCCACCCTGGTTTCTGCGGCTCTGTGCCTGGCGGGTCTCACGAGCTTACAAAACTTGATGGCTCAAACTAATCCTGCCGAAGAGTCAACGCAAAGCAAGATCAGTCGAGCCTTATCAGCCGCGCCTCCCAATATCGCCAAATCGGCGGCCGTCGCCGAAATGGATGCTCACGGCAAGATGAAAATTCTTCGCGCGGGTACAAATGAATTTACCTGCATGCCGGGAGACCCAAAGGGAATCGGACTGCCGCCGATGTGCGAAGACAAGGTGGCGATGCAGTGGAACAGTGATTTCGAGCAGCACAAGCCCAAGCCAACCACAACCGTCCCCGGCATTGAATATATGCTCGCCGGAGCCACGCAGCGTAGTGACTTCGACCCGTACGATAAGACGAGCCCTCCCATTAAAATCGGACCGCATTGGATGATTCTGTGGCCCTTCGATCCAAAGACCTCCGGTTTGCCCACAAGGCATAAACCCGCCGGCGCTTACATCATGTGGGCTGGCACGCCGTACGCTCATGTGCACATTATGGGGGCGCCCTAGATCCACGGAGAAAACGAAGATGCCATACTAAGGATGTGTATACATCCAATAAACTGGGCTCCATTCCGTGCGCCTGCACTACCGTGAAAAAGCTTTCCCGCATACTCGGGCGGACCTACGATGCAGCGCTTTCCGGCGCCGGCATCAACATCACTCAGTTAGCGGTGATGCGCTGTATCTCTCGTCGCGACGGGGAGCCGCTTGTGCGCGTGGCGGAAGAAATGGAGATGGATCGAACCTCGCTCTACCGTGCGGTCAATCCGATGGTCCGCAATGGCTGGATCGTACTTGCGCCGGGGGCCGATGCCCGCTCCCGCACAGCTAAGATCACAAAAAAGGGCGCTCAACTTCTGGCCAAAGCCGGCACAAGATGGGATAACATCCAAGGTCCGCTAATTGAGCAATTCGGTCGGAGCGCCTATACTTCCCTGATCGGAGAGTTGCACCGCCTCGCGGACTGCGCTGAGGCCGCCGGCGCGTAATCCATGCCGTCGCATCGAGCGTGCGTGCAGCACCCATTCGGTCCTGTCACAATCAATGCATGGCAAGCAATCTGACCGGCGAAGAGTCAGCGGCCGCTCCGCCGCATCGTATCTTCGGCCGAGGGAGGCTCCTGTTTTCCCTAGCCCTTCTTGCCTTGCTGATCCTCTGCCTGATTTTCACCTGGGCCACCCGTGACGCGCTGGCCAATCGCTCCTTCATGAAACGGCAGCAGAAAGGTCCGGCCGCCGCCCAGGATACTGTTGTCGATCTGCGTCCTTGGCAAATCGCGCAAGCTCTGGCCGCGCAGGCCGTTACGTCGGAAGAGATTGAGCTTGCGCGCGATGCTGAACGATTGGCGGATCACGAAGTCGACCAGGCCTTCGCTTCCGCCTTGCGTCAAGCCAATGCGCGGCGTCCCGTGCTAACCGGCGAGGCCCTCAAACTATCACAAAAGCTGATCCAACTCCAGCAGCTAGTCAAAGAAGATCAGGCGCGCGTGCAGAGCCTCACCCAAAACGGCGGGCGCCCTGCCGCTGCACCGGCCAATGGTGCGTCCCCCACTCTAGGAAACGATCTCGACGTCGCCAAGGCGCAGCTTGGCCTCGACTCGGACGAATTGACCGATGCACAGCAAGACCTTGCTCGCGCCGTGAACGATCCGCGCACCCGGATACAGCAGGAACTTGTCGCGCATGAAGCCGCCATGCGCAAATACGACGCGGAAGCCGGCGAGAAAAGCCAGGTTGCTGTCGTTTCCGCTGGTCGCTACGGTAGTCTGGCGAACCGCCTGCAGGCATGGAGCGATCAACGGAGCCGCTATCAGTCCATCCAACAGGCCATGCAGCAAGCACAAACGGACGCAGCCGCGCTGATCGCCGAGCACAATGAGCTGGAGAGCCAAGCCAACGCGGCCTCATCCGCGGGCGCGGACGACACGGCCAAAATTGCCTCACTCAACCAGCGAGCCGGCCAGCGGCAGCTCCTTGGTATTTATGATGACCGCATTCAAACTCAACAGCAACTTGCCGCCGTCTATGATAAGTGGTCTGCGCAGGTCTTGCTGCAGCACCGAATCGTACTGCATCTGGTGCTGCGGTCCTTTACCTGGATTGCGTTGATACTCTTCTGTGTCGTCGTCTTGGATGCGGTAGTGCGCCATTTCGTCGAGCGTCCGGGGCTTGACCGGCGTCGCATGCAAACTCTTCGCACCATCTTTAAGCTCGCTATACAGGCTGTCGGCGTCTTACTTATCCTGTTGGTCGTCTTCGGCGCGCCCAGCCAGATGCCCGCCATCATCGGCCTGACTACGGCCGGAATGACGGTGGCCCTGCAGGATTTCATACTTGCCTTCCTCGGCTGGTTCATCCTGATGGGTAAGAATGGCATCCGCGTGGGCGACTGGGTGGAGATTAACGGCATCGGTGGAGAGGTCGTCGAGACCGGCCTCTTCCGCACCGTCATGCTCGAAACCGGCAACTGGACGGACAAAGGCCATCCCACCGGCCGCCGCATTACCTTCATGAACAGCTTCGCCGTGAAGGGCCAGTATTTCAACTTCTCCACGACGGGCCAGTGGATGTGGGATGAGATTACGCTCACTGTGCCGCCGGCCGCGGATACTTATCGCATCATTGAGCTCATCCACAAAGCAGTGCTCAAGGAAACTGAAAATGATGCTCGCCAGGCCGAGGAAGAGTGGAAGCGCGTGTCCCGGAAGCAGGGCTTGACCCAGTTCACCGCCGCTACCGCGGTAGACATGCGCCCGAGCGGTAGCGGGATAGATCTGATAGTGCGTTACATTACCCGCGCGTCACAGCGTTTTGAGGTGCGAAATCGCTTATACCAGCTTGTGATCGGTCTATTGCATCAGCCGGTAGACACCCCAACCCTTAGCGGCCGCGAATAGCCTCCAAAAGGGCGCCGGTATTGCTAAGTTGAACGTGCCGGATCACCTTGCCGTCACGGAACTTGAAGTAATGCGCCAGCGGAGTATCTACACGGATGCCGGAAGACTGAACGGTCCCCTGATAGCGTCCAAAGACCGCCACTGCATCGCCGGTTGATAAGAACTCGGTCATTTCCAGGTGATGATCGATGCTCTGCTTTGCGATGGCCGAGAAGTACTCGGCCACCTCTTTGGGCGAGTGGCGGACACCGGCGGACAAAATCTCAGGCGGCGCTTCATACTCCCAACTGACTTCGTCCGCCACGCTCGCGAGAATGGCGGCTATATCTCCCCGGCTGAACGCCGCATAAAATTCTTTAACTTTGCTAATAAGATCGGACATAAAATCCTCCCACGCCATACAACCATGAGAACGGAGCTTCTGTCAACACAAGTTAGTTTCTAACTCATGCCTAACCATTTTTGAGTTTCATGAGGTGAGTCATTCGCGTTTTATAGATTTAGAAGCAAGCGACATATAATTAGTACCCTGGGGCGGACGCCCGTCGTCCGCGCCGGGCAATCTGCTTCTGGCATGAATGCTTGTCGGAAGCCGCCGCTCTAAGTGCGGAAGGAGCAAGCCGACTCATTACAGATTCGCGAAGGCGGCTGTGAGTCTCGCAATCCCGATCGCATCGAGCCATTAAACGATCTGCCTTTCAGTCTTGTCGAGGTAGAACGATTCAAAAGCACACATCCGCTCAGACCCGTCATTAAGAAGGCCCACTCGCAGTGCGCCTCGCCGTGCTAGGGAAATAGCCGCACGCTCTTTAGCGGTTCGGATAGAATCTATGAGATGCGTGAACTGTTACTCACTTGTCTATTAGCCGCCTCGGTTTTTGTGCAGAGCGGAAAGTTCGGCAGCTTCACGAATTCCAATGACGTCGGCGCTCCTCCCCTCAAAGGGGCCGCCGAATTTGACGCCGCCACAGGGCAGTACAAGATCACCGGCTCCGGTGCCGATATCTGGGCCAAGGCGGATCAATTCCACTACGTCTGGCGGGAAATGTCCGGCAACTTTGCCGTCACGGCCTCGGCGAAATTCCTCACTGAGGGAATCGGGCACCGTAAGGCCGTCATCATGCTCCGCAAGAGTCTCGATACTGATTCGCCGTTCGTCCACCTCGCCATTCACGGCGACGGCACGCCGGCCGTTCAGTTCCGTAACACCAAGGGCGATAACACCAACACCGTCGATTTTCCGATAGAAGGTCCTGGGACGTGGAAACTGAAATTGGTGCGGCAGGGCACTACCATCACGGTGTGGCTTGCCAAGGACGGCGCGCCCTTGCGGGAGCTGGGGCACACCACGAATCAGTTGGGTAGCCCGGTATTAGTCGGACTTGGCGTTGCCTCGCATACCCAAAAGGCGGTCAACACCGTGTTGTTTTCGGATGTATCCGTGGAACAACTGCCGGCGGCAGCCGCGCATCAATAACCGGACTTCCAGATCATAAGGAAACAGAGAATGTCTACCATGCGCCCGCTATTGCTTGTCTGCCTATTGTCCGCTGCGGCCTTCGCCCAGAGCGGGAACCTGGGCATCTTTACCAAATCCGCCGACATCGGCGCTCCCGCGATCAAAGGGTCCACCGAGTTCTCCGACGGGCAGTACCGCGTCACTGGCTCCGGCGCTAACATCTGGGGCAAGCAAGATCAGTTCCAATATGTTTGGCGAGAGATAACCGGCAACTTCACGGTCACAGCCACAATGCAATTCCTCGGTAAGGGAGCCGAGCACCGCAAGGCCGGCATCATGGTTCGTCAGTCTCCGGACGCCGATGCGGCCTATGCCGACGTCGTGATCCACGGCAGCGGCATGCCGGGGCTTCAGTGGCGGAGTAAAGCGGGAGAAGACACCAACACTTTCGATCTCCCATTCGACGGCCCGGGAACGTTCAAGCTGAAGCTGGTCCGTACCGGCGTCAAAATTTACATGTATATCGGCAAGGGAGGCGCCGAGCCGGTGAAAATCGCCAACACTGAGGTTTCACTCCAGAACCCGGTCCTGGTCGGGCTCGTCGTCTGCTCGCATCAAGCGAACGCAAAGGACACCGTCCTATTTTCGGATGTCTCGGTCGAAGCACAAGCGCCGCCCGCCCCCAAAGCGCAATAGAGTGAACGGCGCGGGACGCCGGTTCATGAGACGATAACGAACGGAGAATTCCTACGGTGAAACATCTGATGGTTCTGTTGATATGCGCGAGTGTGCCGGGCCACGGGCTCGCTCAAAAGATACCGCCCCACAAAGCAGCGGTTGTGCTGTTTGATGGTTCCAACCTGAATCAATTCGATAGCTTTCTCAGAAGCACCGGGCTGAACTCTGACCCGAACCATGTGTTTCAACTGGAAAATGGAGTCATTCATGTCTCAGGGAAAGAATTTGGTTACCTCATTACCAAAAATTCCTACCATGATTATTATTTGAAAGCTGAATTTAAGTGGGGCGAAGGCACCTATGCCGAACGCGCTGGGAAAGCCCGCGACAGTGGCATTCTTTATAACATTCAGGGTGAACAGAAAGTCTGGCCTCGCTCAATTGAGTTTCAGATCATTGAGGGTGGTACCGGCGATTTCTGGATGACCGACGGCGCGGCGATTACCGGTAAAGATGGTAAACGCGTAACCGGCCCTGCGGGCAAGGCCTTGCCCATTAACCATTTCGGCAAAGGCCCATCGCAAAATGTCTCCGGTTTCCGCGACCCGGTCGGCGACCTTGAAAAGCCTCACGGGCAATGGAATCTGCTTGAACTCGTAACCCACGGAAATGACGTCAAGCAGTATGTCAACGGCAAGCTAGCCAACGAAGGCTCCGATCCCTTTCCGACGGAAGGCCGGATTCTGCTTCAGTCCGAAGGCGCCGAAGTTTTCTTCCGGAACATCAAACTCTATCCGCTGAAATAGCGTGTTGCGCCAGTCACTGTATATCCGAAACCATGGGCCAAATTGTCTCTTGATATAAGATCGGTGATGATTTCTTCTATGTTCCGTCTTCTTAGCACCGCATTCTTCATCAGTCTGATCGCCAGCGTAAATCCGGCAATGGCCCAAACTCCGGCTCCGGCAGCCGCCCCACGCCCACCGCGGCCGCCCGCGCCTACCCGCGATCCCCACACTCCCGGCTACGTTACGGCGAAAGAGCTGCCCGATAGCGCCAACGCCGAGCCCAACGTCGATGGAAACTTCATCCTTGGTCCCACGCACAACCCCGCGCCGGAGATGACCCCACAGGAAGGCGTGCCGCAGGGAACAGTCTCCACTTTCACCATGGAATCGGCCGATAGCAAGTTCTATCCCGGCATCGCGCGCGAACCCAACACCTTTGCCAAGCCTGACCCGAACGACCCTGCTAAACTGCTGGTCTCCAGTCATCCCGCTCCCTACACGAGGCACGTGGCTGTGTATGTCCCCAAACAATACGTTCCCGGCACGGTCGCGCCATTCATCGTAGGGGCAGACGGGCCTGACCAGGCGTTGTTCAAGGCTTTGGACAATCTAATCGCCCAGCACAAGGTGCCTGTGATGATTGGCATCTCAATTAGCAACGGCAGCGGCGACGCGCAGGGAAGCGAACGCGGTTTGGAATATGACACCATGTCCGGCCTATACGCTGAGTTCGTCGAGAAAGAAGTGCTCCCCCTCGTCGAAAAGCAATACAACGTGAAACTGACCAAAGATCCCGAGGGCCGCGCGACCATGGGGGGCAGTTCCGGCGGCTCCTGCGCTTTGATCATGGCCTGGTATCACCCGGAGTTATATCACCGTGTTCTCACCTACTCAGGCACTTACGTGAATCAGCAGTGGCCGACGAACCCGCAGCTTCCCCACGGCGCATGGGAGTTCCATGAAAACCTCATCCCCAACAGTCCGGTCAAGCCGATACGCCTCTGGATGGAAGTCGGCGACCGGGACAATCTAAGCACGCGCGATAATTTCCACGACTGGGTCCTAGCCAATGAAAACATGGCAAAGGTACTCGCCGCCAAAGGCTATCATTATCAGTTTGTATTTGCGCGTAACGCCGGACATACTGATCGCACCGTGAAACAACAAACCCTACCCGAGGCTTTGGAATACGTCTGGCAGGGATACCCTATCGGCCAGTGAGCCGGTGCAGACCGAGACGTTCGGCAACCTGTCGCTGATAACGGCTCATGCGAAGCTCCTGGCCGCTTTCGAGTAACACGCGGTGGTAACCGTGAAACCACGGATGCACTTCTTTCACATAGCGCAAGTTGACAATCGTGGAGCGGTGAATCCGCAAAAATTCCTTGGGATTAAGCTTACGCTCCAGGTTTGAGAGCGTCTCGCGAATCTCATGACTGCGGGAGCCTACGTGCAGCCGCGCGTAGTTCCCCGCCGATTCGATCCATTGCACCTCGCGTGTCTTCACGAACACAATTCGACCGTTCTCCGCAACCGGCAAACGGTCAACGTAGTTCTTCTCACCGTTGGCCTTCTCGATTGTCCGCAGAAGACGCTCCATCAGGTTGTGGTCCGGACGTTCCGTAAGGCGCTCGCGAGCGCGAGCCAGCGCCCGATCGAAGCGAGCCTTGCCAAACGGCTTCAATAAATAATCCAAAGCATTGGCGTCGAAAGCGGCTAGAGCGTATTGATCGTAGGCCGTTACGAAGATGGTCGCGGGCATCTGCTCGATACCCACTCGATTGACAACGGCGAAGCCATCCAACTCGGGCATCTGCACATCGAGAAAAACAAGATCGGGCTTGTGAAAAGTAATCGCGTCCGCTGCCGATTGCCCATCACCGCATTCGTCCACCACGTCAATATCCGGATGGTGCTTCAGAAAGCGGCGAATGCTTTGCCTGGCCAGCAGCTCGTCATCAGCGATCAGTGCCCGAATGCTCATACCACCGCCTGTGTCTCGAATTCCGCGATTCGTAACGGCAGCGGCCGCGCGGGAAGCGATAACGAAACCGCCACGCCGCGAGGCGAGAGATTGCGAATAGCGAATACCTGCCGCGAACCATAAAGACGTTCGAGACGCGTGATCGTATTAGACAGGCCCACGCCGCGCGAGACGAGGTTTTCCGGTGTCTCATCCAGAGCGCTGTTCCGGTTTTTGATTTCGATAATGAGCCGGTTTTGATTATCTAAGAACGCGTGGATCAATACAACGTCGGATTGCTTTCGAACGCCGATTCCATGCTGAATTGCATTTTCGACCAGCGGTTGCAATAACAGGCTGGGCACGGCGCAACACTGCGCTTCCTCCTCAATTTTGAAATCAAACCGAAGGCGGTCTCCAAAACGTCGTCGCTGGATTGCCGCATAATTCTTCAGAAACTCGATCTCCACGCGCAGCGGAATTTCCTGCTGATTCAAGGTCTGAAGAGAGGTGCGCAATAGCTCGCTGAGCGCAAGCAGGATTTCTTCGGCGCCCTCCGGGTCGTCATAGATCAGCATAGTGGCCGCCTGCAGCGTATTGAACAGGAAGTGCGGTTGAAGCTGTGAGCGCAGCGCGGTCAACTGCGCTTCCGTCAGCTGCGCTTCAAGCCGCGCGGCGTGCAGTTCGCGCCGGCGCGCCTCATCATACAGGCGATAAATATGAAATGCCGCAAGCAGCCCCCAGTAAGTGAGAAGGCAGATCTGAACATGGTGTGTGAAGTAATGCCGGAGAGCGGCAGTGAAAGCCCAGCTCTCCTTGTGAGGCAGCCAAGCGATGCTGGCTTCCGCGAAAACGCCAACCGCGGTAAGCGCCAAACTGGCAAGGATATGAATGGGGACCGACCGCTTCCAAGTGCGCTCATCGACGGGCCAACGTTTTCCGAACAACAGTACAAGCGGCGTAAGCACGCCCCAGATGTAAGCGGAACTCGCCAGATAGTACGTAAACCGAGCCGCATCCCCATGCGTCGCATCGTAAATATAACGTTGGCTGGCAAAGAATAGGACAACCAATATCCACGCGCCCACAATCAGCGCGCGCTTGCCTTTAGATGATCGCTGCCAATCCATCACATTCCAAATCTAACTCCCAATGCCCCGCATTGCCAAACCACGCAGCCGGATTACGATTCATCACCGGCGGACTACGGTTCATCCCAAATATGTGGTGGCGGCGCGAAGGATGGCCGCATGCTGTAGCCAAGCGTTATGAATTCCTTTTCGATGAACGTGAATGGAAGACCGCATGAAGTGGCAGCGTCGCCGGATACTCCGCTGCTTTGGGTATTACGCGACACCTTGGGAATGACCGGCACGAAGTATGGCTGCGGGATGGGGCTCTGTGGAGCTTGCACGGTTCATCTGAATGGGCTGGCGGTTCGCTCGTGCCAGACACCGTTGAGTGCTGTCGGAACCAAGAAAGTGACCACCATTGAAGGGTTGTCGAGCGATCGCAGCCACCCGATCCAACGCGCCTGGATTGCGGAACAGGTTCCACAGTGCGGCTACTGCCAATCCGGACAGATCATGCAGGCGTCGGCGCTTCTCACAAAGAATCCACATCCCACAAGAGATCAAATTGACCAGGCGATGACCGGCAACATTTGCCGCTGCGCCACGTATCAACGAATTCGCCGGGCCATTCAACGCGCCGCGGGGGAGAGAGTATGAGCGCGGCACTAAGCCGTCGCGACACGCTGAAAGGCGGGGCCGCACTATTGCTGAGCTTCTGCTTGCCCGCGCGCGGCCGCGCCGAGTCGAAGAACGTAGAACTGAATGCCTGGGTACGCATCACGCCGGATAACCGAATTACTGTTTTTACCGAAGTGCCGGAAATGGGCCAGGGCACGCGTACCGCTGGCGTCATGATGCTGGCGGATGAACTCGAAGTGGAGTGGACGAGCATTCATTGGGAGCAGGCGCCCACAAATCCACAGATCTATAAGCATCTAACCACCGGCGGCAGTGGCGGGCTGGCAGCCACTTGGCTGCCCATGCGGAAAGCGGGCGCACAGGCGAGGGAATTGCTTCTAACAGCGGCGGCACGGCAATGGGCTGTGGACAAGAAAGATTGCCATGCCGAAAATGGAGCAATCGTCCATGCGCCTACCAATCGACGCTCATCGTATGGCGAGTTGATCGAAACCGCCGCAACTCTGCCGGTCGTAAATCTTGAGCAAGTTCCGCTAAAAGACCCCAAGAACTTCCGCTTCATCGGCAAGCCAGTCGGGCGCGTGGACACGCCGTCCAAAGTGGATGGCAGCGCTATCTTCGGCCTTGATGTGCGTGTGCCCGGAATGCTCTTTGCGGTGATCGCGCGCTGTCCTCACTTCGGCGGCAAACTGGCGACCTTTGACGGCTCTGATGCCAAAGCGGTTCCAGGAGTGAAGGCTGTATTTGAGGTCCCGCCCATTGGATATGTACCGGCGATTGAACGCAATCTGAATGTAGCGGGCGGCGTGGCGGTGGTGGCAAATTCTACCTGGGCTGCCATACAAGGCCGAAAGGCGCTGAATATCACCTGGGACAAAGGTCCCGGCGGTCAGGAGAGTACCGCTACCTTGCAACAGCAGTTTCGGGAAAAGGCAGGTGGCCCGCCAACTGTGGTCTCCGCCGATCACGGCGACGTTGCCGAAACCCTTCGAAACGCAGCCAGGAAAATCGAAGCGGATTACGAGATGCCATTTCAGGCTCACGCGCCGATGGAGCCGATGAACACCACCGCGCATGTGCGAGAAGACGGGCATATTGAAGTTTGGTCCCCAACTCAGGGCGCGGATCTGGCGCAGAGGACAATCGCGCACGTGGCCGGTGTAACGCCCGAAAACGTGATCGTGCACATGACATTTTCCGGCGGATCCTTTGGGCGCCGTTATCAATGGGATTACCTGGCGGAGTCCTATCAGGTGGCGAAGGAAATGAAAGTCCCCGTGCAGTTGATGTGGACGCGCGAAGATGACATGCAGCATGACTTCTACTTGCAATATTCCTATCAACACCTGGAAGGCGCGGTGGATAGCGAGGGCAACATCATCGCCTGGTCGCACCGCATTCTATCCACGCCCATTCGTGCTGTTTTTGATTCGCCGGAATTACTGCGAGACCCCAAACACGGGGCCGAGGGTGTCGATTCTATTCCCTACGAGGCGCGCGATTATCGTTTCGACTATGTGCCCGCTGTTTCGGTTGTGCCGCGCGCCTGGTGGCGATCAGTTTCGTCTCCGTTTCAGGTGTTCGCTGTCGAGTGTTTCGTGGACGAGCTCGCGCATGCAGCCGGACAAGATCCGTACGAATTTCGGCTCAGGCATCTGCGCGCGGATCAGTCCTCCAAATTTCGTGCCGTCCTGCAACTGGCGGCCGAAAAATCAGATTGGGGTAAACCGCTGGCAGCGAATCATGGCCGGGGAATCGCCTGTTGCCGTTTCGGAGACACGTATGTTGCTCATGTCGCCGAAGTATCCGTCAACAACGGCGCGCTGCGTGTCCACCGCGTTACGAGCGCCGTCGATTGCGGCTTGGCTGTGAATCCCGATAGCGTGCGGGCGCAGATCGAAGGCGGCGTCGACTACGCTCTGACGCCAGTGCTTAGTGGCGAAATCACTGTGAAAGAAGGAGCCGTCGAACAAAGCAATTTCGACAAATATCAAGTACTGCGCATGAAAGACGCTCCTGATATAGAGGTGCATCTTGTGCCGGGCGGCAGCGATCCTCACGGAGGCGTTGGGGAGGGCGGTGTCCCGCCTCTAGCCCCCGCGGTTGCGAATGCGATTTTCGCCGCCACCGGAAAGCGTGTACGCCGCCTGCCGATTCTGAAGGTTGCCTGACGGATATGGTTGCCTGGAGGACCGATTGAAACTAACACTCTACGCCGCGCTTGCAACTTTAGTTTTTGCTTTATCCGCTGCTGCTTCTGCAGCCGCACAAGACGTTCTTACCTGGCATAACGACAACGCGCGAACGGGACAAAACTTAACCGAGCGAAGTCTGACATTGCAAAACGTGAATGCGAAAACATTCGGCAAGCTATTCGTGATTCAGGTCGACGGAAAAGTCGACGCGGAACCTCTTTACGTTCATCAATTGGAAATTCCGAATCAGGGACCGCGGAACGTCCTGTTCGTGGCCACAGAGCACGACAGCCTGTACGCGCTTGATGCGGATACAGGAAAAGAATTCTGGCACATCCGGCTGCTGGGATCGGAAGAGACATCGTCCGACAACCGCAACTGTGGTCAGATAACACCTGAAATCGGCATTACAGCGACGCCGGTTATTGACCGTCGTCAAGACACTATCTACGTGGTCGCGATGAGCAAGGATTCGCAGGGCCGCTACAGACAAAGGCTCCATGCGCTCAATCTCCAAACGGGAGCAGAAAAATTCGGTGGTCCTGTGGAAATTCACGCAGAGTTTCCGGGCGCTAACGCCTTCGATCCGAAACAATACGCGGAGCGGGCCGCGCTTCTCTTACTGAATGGAGCGATCTATACCACTTGGACATCGCATTGCGACCATAACCCCTATAACGGATGGATTATTGCGTATAACGCGAGAACCCTGAAACAAACCGCTGCTCTCAATCTCACGCCGAACGGCGAAGAGGGAGCCATCTGGCAAAGCGGCGCGGGACCGGCCTCTGACCCTCAAGGCAACATGTACGTCATGGTAGCCAACGGGACCTTCGATACCGCTTTGAACTCTAACGGCTTTCCTTCGCGCGGCGACTTCGGCAATTCTTTTGTAAAGATCTCCACATCGAATGAGCGTCTTTCCGTGGCGGATTACTTCACGATGTTTAATGTAGCGGCCGAAAATGCCACAGACGGCGACTTGGGTTCAGGTGGACCTCTAGTATTGCCCGAGATGAAGGACGCCTCCGGAAGGACCTGGCGTCTGGTTGTGGGAGCAGGGAAGGACCTGAACATCTACCTCGCCAACCGCGTTGCGATGGGGAAGTTCAACCCCCGTGGGAACCTGGACATCTATCAAGAACTGTCTCAGGCGATGAAACACAATTTCTCACGTCCCATACCGGCGTATTTCAACGGTCGGCTTTACTATGCATCGACCGATGACACACTCCGCGAATTTCGCTTCCAAAATGCGCGGCTTCTTCCTGAACCTGCATCTCACACCGCCTCAATCTTTGGGTACCCGGGTGCAACACCCAGTGTTTCCGCCAATGGATCGCACGATGCAATCCTCTGGGCCGTTGAAAACGTGAACTTCTGGGCTAACGAAAACGCCAAGCCGGCTGTACTTCATGCTTACGCTGCCACCGACCTATCGCGCGAGCTATACAACAGCAATCAGGCGCCTTCTGGACGAGACCATTTTGGCATCGGAAACAAATTCACCACGCCGATGATCGCCAACGGCAAAGTCTACGTAGGAACCACCGATGGCGTGGCTGTTTTCGGACTTCCTTAAAGGATCACGATGCTGCAAGACCTACAGAAAGATGTTCGCTATGGCATTCGAAACCTGTTGCGCAACCGTGGATTTACGGCTATTGCGCTGATCACGCTCACACTGGGCATCGGCGCGGCGACGGCGATGTTCAGCGTTCTGGATGCCGTACTGCTGCGCCCGCTGCCATATCGTGATCCGGGGCGGCTAGTTTCCTTCTTTGAAGACCTGGGAAAGTTGGGTTATCCGCGAACCCGTGTCTCCGCGCCAGTGTATCTCGATCTCAAAGCGCAGACGCGCGTCTTTGAGGATGTGGGCGCCGTCAACGAGACGGGATTCAATCTGAGCGGCAACACGGGTGGCGCAAGGCAGTTAAACGGCGCGCTGGTCACCTACAATGTCTTCTCTATATTGGGCGCGAAGCCTGTGATAGGAACCGCCTTTCTTCCCGAAGAGGATCGGCCGGGAGCAAATCACGTTGTTCTGCTCAGCTATTCTCTCTGGCAAAGTGAATTCGCGGGAAATGCGGGAATCATCGGACAGGCAATCCGTCTGAATGACGAGCCGTACACGGTAAAGGGAATTATGCCGCCTGGCTTTTCCTTTCCCGATAAGGAACGCAACACGATCGACGTCTGGACGCCGCGCGCCTTCACTTCTCAAGAATTGACAGCCCGCCGCTCGCGCTATCTGATCGTTGTAGGCCGATTGCGGCCGGGTGTTTCTCTGGAGGAAGCCAACGCGGATTTGCGTGTTCTCGCGAGTCAAAACCTCCGGCAATATCTAAACGACATGCGCGGAGTAAGCCGGTACTTTGCGGAACCGCTGCAGGAGAGTTACACCCACGATGCCAAGCGCGGCCTCATGATGCTGATGACGGCCGTTGGATTGATTCTGCTAATTGCGTGCGCCAACGTGGCCAACCTGCTGCTTGCCCGTGCCGCGCGGCCAGACGGCGTGAGATGACGCTGCGGACAGCACTGGGCGCGAGCACCGGCCGTATCCTGCGCCAGCTTCTTGCCGAGAGTGTGTTGCTATCGGTGATCGGCGGAGCCATGGGAACATGTGTTGCCGTCGGCAGCTTCACCTTCCTCAAGCGGTTGATCCCAGAAGACCTGGCGCATGCAAGCTCCTTGACCTTCAATTTGCCCGTGTTTGGCTTTACCATTTTGGTTTCGCTGGCCTGCAGTTTTCTATTTGGATTAGCGCCCGCCTTGCAAGCGTCAAAGGTCGATTTGAACGAGGCCTTGCGCGAAGGCGGACGAGGAAGCGCCGGCGTGCGGCAAAGGTTGGGCGGCGTGTTCGTGGCCGGCGAAGTGGCCTTGTCGCTGGTATTGCTGGTTTGTGCCGGTCTTTTCCTGAAGAGTCTTTCGAAGCTGCAGCACGTCGATCCAGGATTTCAAGCGACTCACTTGTTGACACTTGATTTTGATTTGGCCGAGCCGAAGTATCGCGATTGGACCCGGAGAATGAGCTTCCTGGAGCGTGTTCTCGAACAGGCCAGAGCTGTACCTGGAGTCCAAAGCGCCGGGCTGGCCGGCGGGTTGCCTTTCACGTCGAAGGGCGGTCTGTGCGAGGAGGTGACACCGGAGGGATCCAGCGTATGGAACGACGTTTCCGGCAACGCGATTTACCGCGTGGTTTCGCCGGGATATTTGGAGACACTGCGAGTCCCGCTGATGCGCGGCCGATTTTTCGATGCGCGCGACCGGGAGGAAGCTCCGCTGACCGGCCTCGTCAATGAGAAGGCTGCAAAAGAATTTTGGCCCAATCAGGATCCCATTGGAAAGCGGTTAAAACTTGGAACGCACGCTAGCGATTCGCCCTGGATTCAGGTGGTAGGTGTAATCGGCGATGTAAAGGCGGGCTCAATGAGCCTACACGGCATGAAGTCTACTGTCCTTATTTGCAGTCAAGAGCCAGCTGGCAATGGTCCCGTTTTCTTGCCCTACGGACAAGTAGTGACCCTCTCAGCGTTGTGAGTGGGTTGCGAAAAGTGGCGTCGGGAATCGATCCGGCGGAGCCGCTCAATCATGTCGAGACCATGACCGGCATCCTGGATGGCGAAACCGCGCAAAGCAAAATACGAACGATCCTGCTGGCCGGTCTCGCGGCGCTTGCTTTGTTAATGGCTTGTGTTGGCGTTTATGGCGTGATGGCCTACATGGTGGCGCAGCGAGTACAGGAGATGGGCGTTCGCATGGCGCTTGGCGCCCGGCGCTCCAATGTGGTGGCTCTGGTGTTGCGAAAGGGCTTGCTGCTGGCCGTTTGGGGGATCTCAATCGGAATTGTAGCGGGATTGGGCGTCACTCGATTGCTCGGCGAACTACTCTTTGAAGTGAGTCCCACCGATCCGCCGGTCATCGCCGGAGTCGCTGTCCTCCTCCTGGCCGTCGCACTGCTTGCCTGCATGATTCCGGCCTGCCGCGCGGCATCGATTGATCCCATGGAAGCCCTGCGCGCCGAATAGGTTCCGCCCGCTTCTCTCCTCCAGGTGGTGGGAGATACAAACAGATAACAACGAGTACCACCTTTAGAAAGGACCAACGCTTAGGATCGAGCAGGTCCTTTACTACGTGGTGTAGACTCTGGGGTGACCGAAGAGAAACAGCGCGACTTGACCAGTCGTACACACCGATTCCACTAAAGCATTTAGCTTCTTGTCAAATTGAAGGCTCAAAATGAACGATCAACAAAAAAAGGAGCAGCATTCTGGAGTGCGAGATCAAGCGATCCGTGCGGCACTCGATCAGCATTGGGCGGCGTCCGATGCCAACGATTTTGAAACGGAGCACCGCATCTATCACGAGGACGCGGTCCTGGAATACCCGCAGTCAGGCGAGCGAACGCGCGGTCGACGCAACATCCAGAACCAACGCGCTAGTCAGCCGAGCAACAAGCGGTTTGCTGTCCGCCGAATCATTGGCGGCGGTGATCTTTGGATCACCGAATTCATCCTGACATATGACGGCAAGCCGTCCTACACCGTGAGCATCATGGAGTTCACGGACGACAAGGTTGCGCGGGAAACACAGTACTTTGCGGATGCATTCTTGGCTCCCGCCTGGCGCGCTCAATGGGTCGAACGGATGGACACATAATCCGATGGAGGGACAAGAGGTGGATTGGAAACGGTTGGTCCAGTTTGCGCTGCTGGGTAGCAGTGGTTTGGAACAATATGCCATCCTGCTGGTACGCGTTTCGCTCGGGCTGTTCTTCGCCATCTCCGGGGCAAACAAATTGTTTGTCGCCGGCAGCACGCAAACTATGTACGAAACGCTCGTTGAGGCCAAAGTCCCGTTTCCCCACCTGATGGCTTATTTCGTGTCGGGTGTCGAGTTCGTTGGCGGATCCTTGCTGATCGTAGGGTTTCTTTCGAGCCCGGCCTGCGCGGCTTTATTAGTCAATATGCTTGTCGCCATCCTGACCACCAAGCTTTCCACCATGCCTAAAGGACTTTCGCCTCTTAACTGGCTCGACGATTTCCTCTACCTTCCGGAAGTCCTGTATGTGCTCTTCTTTATCTTGCTGATCTGCTCTGGTCCGGGAGAGTTCAGTATCGATTACTGGCTCGCCGGCAAGTTACGGAGGTGATCGATTGACGAAGCAGCTTGTTGCTAGCCAAGAGCTTGATGCGGTCCCTGTCCCGTCCAATTGATGGATCGCCGACCGCTCGGACACCATACCGGATGTGTTCTCCGTCTTTTGTGAGAATTATCCTTGCAGAGAGGGCAGGACGATGATTAATGGCGCGCATGTAATTGTGTATTCGAAAGATGCCGAAGCGGACAAGGCGTTTCTCAGAGATGTTCTAGATCTCAGGTCAGTCGATGCAGGCCATGGTTGGCTGATTTTCGGGCTGCCTCCTGCGGAAGTGGCGGTGCATCCATCTGAGGAGAACGACCGGCAGGAACTATACCTTATGTGCTCTGATCTGGCCGGTCAAATAGCAAGCCTAAGAGCAAAGGACGTGGAATGTGAAGCCATAACAGACGCTCGATGGGGCTCGGTCACCAAGATCCCTTTACCCGGAGGGGGAAAGATCGGTCTCTATGAACCAAAACATCCAAGGCCTTGAAAACCCTCGGGCGAACTTCTGCGATCTGCTCCCAAACAACGGGCAAGTCGGCACACCGCAACGGTGGTCTTGAGCTCATTTGTCGTAGAATTTCTGGAGTTTGCACTGATTCGGGAGGTCTATGCAGCTAACTATCTTCGCCGCATTCCTTGCACTTTCGAGTACCGCCTCGTTGATGTCCGCCGCTGGCCTCGCGCTGCTCGCGATTGGGCTGTTTGCCGCGAAGAACGATATTACCCAGGCTCCCGGTATCGACAAGGTGGTGTCGCTGACTCACTTGTGCTTCGCCATCCCATTGGCGGTCTTCGGCGCAGAACATCTTTCCAATCCACAGTCCCTGCTGGCCGGGGTGCCGTCGTACATGCCGTGGCGTATGTTCTGGGTATATTTCGTCGGCTTTGCGCTGATCGCCGCATCGCTGAGCATCGCCGTCAAGCGTCAGGTGCGGTGGTCCGGGTTGCTGTTTGGGGCCATGATGTTCCTCTTTGTGGCGATGCTGCATCTCCCGGGAACGATAGCCGCGGGCGGTCGAATCCCATGGACGATTGTGTTCCGGGAAATGTCTTTCGGCGGTGGAGGCTGGGTTTTGGCGGGAATTGCGATGCGCGACCAATGCGAGGGACAGGGTAAGCGTTTCATCATGGTGGGCCGCGTGGCGATCGCGATCACGGCGGTCTTTTTCGGCGTTCAGCACTTTCTGCATCCGCTGGGACTTCCCGGAGTTCCGCTGGTGAAACAGATGCCCTCATGGATTCCGCTTCGCGCTTTCATCGACTATGTGACCGGCGCGTTTCTGATAGTTGCCGGCGCCTGCTTTCTGCTGAACCAAAAGGTGCGAATGGCGGCAACATATCTCGGCGCCTGGATTGTGCTCCTGGTTATAGTGATCTACGGGCCTGTCCTAATCGGAGCGCTGGCAGACCCGAGTAGCGGCGTGCAAGTCGAGGGAGTCAACTACTTCGCCGACACTCTTCTATTTGCCGGCGCGATTCTTTCGCTTGCCAGCACCGGCCGGAAGTAACCGGCGCCGGTCCAAGATTCTTTCCGTATCAGTCGCTCTCGCAATTCGAACGTTCACACATCGCCTTCGGATTGCGAGGACTCCGCCCATGGCCGCATCACGAGCGCGAGAAAGCGTACATGGCGGCCAGCATCAACGTGAACACAATAACTGCGATTAGAACAACTAAGAAATCCCACGCTGCAGGCATGCTCTCGAAGCGCATAAGAGAAGCGCCGGTGCTCCCAGTTTCCGGTGGATCGCAATGGAGGTTCGGAGTGTTCGACCTCTCGTTGGGAATAAGCACGGAATCCGGTGGCTGCGGGCTGAGAACTGCGGTCCCCACACCCAGCGAGTTGCCGATCTTCTCTCTTAGGTCTAAGGGATCGCTGGGAAGCCTGAGGCGCACGGCGTAAGGCAGTTCCGAGAGAACTTCTTCAACGTCCAGGGGCCGAAAGGGCTTTGCCACCCAGAATTCCAGCGCATCGGCCAGGCGACAACTCAGATGTGAGATGCGGAGGCTATCCAGCTCAGTCGTCCCAGCGGGTGGATCATGGTGTCGGCCTGCCACGACACAGAATTCATGGGGCAGTTTCCACTGCTCAATCAAGCGGCGTCCAAGTTCGCAATGATCCATCGTGAATCGTTGCCTCTCGAGTTCGACGAGCGAGGCTACGTTACGATCTGCCTTCCGAAGCATCAGGTCGTAATCATCAGGCCACGCCACCAGCAATCCCAACCGTCCGATATCGTGAAGCAAACCGAGGCTGTACGCCTGTTCCGGATCTGGTGCGCCGGCGGCGGCTGCGATCTCACGGGAAAGAACTGCGGTAGCAATCGTATGTTGCCAGCATCTTTGAAATGCCTCCGTCCGGAGAGCCGCCCGTGAATAGTTGGCCATAGCCACCGACATGACAAGTGACTGAACTCGCTGGGCGCCCAGCAGCATAACAGCCTGCTGTACCGTGCCAATCGGTATCTCGAATCTGAAGAGTGCAGAATTTGCCAGACTGAGAACTTGTGCGGAAAGCGTAGCGTCTGACGCGATTTCGCGCGCCAGAAGATCGAAGTCGGCATCATCCCGCGATACCAGGTCCAGCACACGCAGGGCGACGGCGGGAAAGGCCGGAATGCTGGCCAGAGAGATGTCCTTCAGTGGGCGATCCTCTGAAAGCTGCTGTGACATGGTTTCATAGTCTTATCGTCCGCAGCCAGCCAACTTTCCAGGATTCATTTCTGTTGCGTGCGCAGTGGAAGAAATTGTGTCGGCCGAGCGGCAACGATTCCGGCCGATGCCTAGTTCAACCGAAAGGCCGGCAACAAGTCTATTGCCAATTCCGCATATAACAACACTGTGCAGAATAGGTCTGACTAGGTTTTAGAAACGCTTCGGTCCAGCGGGTGAGGACGGGCAGAGATTTGACTGGATAAGTCGACTTGACAAACGGTGAGGCGTCCTATGCCAAGCGGCATGAGCCGCCTCACATAGCAAAAACACTTACTTGTCATCCCAGCTCCGCCGCTTAATCACACGCAAAGGCAAAAACGCCATACTGGCCGTCGGACATACGATCTTGGTCATCAATGTTTCTACCCGTTTGAGGTGGGATTTTCGAGTGAGAACCCTGGTGGCAACAGGGCGCCTTTTCCTTCTTCCTATTGCTGCTCGCCCTCGTGTCCTTCATCGTGGGCCACTCCGGAAATCGTTCCGGTAAACTCACCTGTAGATGCAAAGAAAACTGGATTGCCAGTGGCATCGGCCAACACGGGGCCTATCGTCTCAGTGAACTCTAGAATGCCCTTGGCCTCCTTGAAACGGCCCGTCCCACTGATGATTTTGAAAGTCCTGGTACAGTGGGCCTGTTGAGCCGCGAGATCGATGCAATCTGCTCCCTCGGTCACCGTGACATTCAATAAGCTTCCGTCTTGAAAGCGGAAGACACCAGCGCCCGACACAACCGTGGTGTAAAGCAGATTTGGTCCCGAGCACGTGCTGGACGCCTGCGGCCCTGTCTCAGCTTCTATCTCACGAAAGGTGTACGAGCCTAAATTACCGTTCCCGGCGAAATCATTTTCACCGCTTGTGGTGTTGGGGATCTTCAGATCGACACCGCCAGCCGTAGCAGTTCCTGAGGACGTCATCTTTACAGATCGGTCATGTGCGTAGGCGTTTGCGACACCGAGACTGAGCATCAGTGCCATGGTTGCTATGTATTTCATTTTGACTCCTCGCGTCAGAGTATGTCTCGAAGTCGGAGGCTTTGCAAGAGAAATAATAGAAGTCAATTAACTTTTTTGTACTAATGTGTTTATAAACAGAACAGTGTCCGGGGATCAGCGAGTCTGCGCTCTGCATCATAAGTGCATAGATACCAACCCATTCACCGCCGTTTGTAAGTCTCGCTGAGTTTTCGAACGTGAGTCGTTGTAGGACAAACTGTAATACGTCAGTATGCGAGACAGAGCTTCTAGCAATACTAGTACCAATTACGCCCAGTGGACCCTATAAGCTATGGGCCAATGCTTCGATTGGTCCTCGGAATCTCTTTTACCCTCATCTATTCTGCCGCGAGTATATTACGACGTATTACAACTACTCGGGATTCGAAAACTCTGTTGGAAGCGCTCATTCATGATCAGTAGCTGTTACGCACCAGGTATGGCTTTGTGTGTCCTTCCTACGCCGATCCTTCGCGGACTTGTCCTCGAACCACCCAGTGCCGGCAACGGATCTCGATCATGAATGAGATACCGCTTACCCCATGTGGATGGCGAATTCATGGGGCTGACGCATGGCAATCATGACGGGACATCGAAACTAGGCTCCGGGAGCGCCTGTCCAGACCGGGACGAGTCCAGATATCCGCAAAGACCTGGTCGACCGCGTAGGCGGCGATCGGGGCACCGAAGGTGTTTGAGTCAGCGGAAGCGCTGAGTTTTGCGGCCGCCTGGTCGCCCATCATTTCGCGGACTACATTGATTCCGGCTTCTCTATTCGTCATGATTGATTCCTCTTGTAAAGCTCAAGTGACTTCTTCACCCCAAGACTACCCGAACGGCTCGACGAGGACACATAAGTACCGTAAAACGCGCTGAGGACATGGAATTGCATGGTGGAGAGTGAGATTCAGATTACAGTTGCGATGCCGATTTTAGGGTACCAATCCGCTGGCTGAGCAGGAAACGCCCATTTAAGAGGGTAAGCAATGACAACGAGGAGGGAGTGGCGCGGAGCGTTACTAATCTGCCGAAGGCATAACCCACCGGACGTGGATCTTGCCCGCATATTCACCGGGCGATGGACTGTTTACGCACGGCCGTCAATGAACGACCATTAAAACGGCACGGTATCGTCGAAGATGTTTTCGAATATATCCCGCTCTTGTTCGAGCCGAAGATCCAGCAGGATTCGTGCCGAGTGATCCAAAAACTCATCTCGATCCATGAAGATGATGTGTCTTCTCTGGCCCGAGTCGAGTTGAGTGATTAACCATTGCCGCGCAGATCGTGTGATTTCTCCCGCCGAAATGAGATAGAGGTGGTCGAGCAACACCTGTTTGTTTGTATCCGGATCAAAAATCGGATGGTCGATTGCCATCCGAGCTTGATTCAAGATCGTTGCGACGTTACTGCCGCTCGCGCCGCCGGCATCAACCTTATTTCGTTTGACCTGTGCGCAGAAGTATATCCAGTGCCCCGTCGGGAGTTGAAATTTCATCCATAGATCTTTCCCGAACTCAAGCGTTTTCTCCTTATGGCCTGTGGCACTGACACGGTGAAAACCCAACCGCTGAAAAAAGGGCACCAATAATCTTTCGGTGAACTCATCCTCAGTCGCAGAATCTAGAAACTTGGCAAGGCTCTGCCGCTGCGCAATTTCCTCTTGAGACAGCGGACGAGGCTGGTTCGACAACAAGGCTGAATTCACGCCGCTTCCAGTGTTCTTTAGGTGACAACGTTGTGAGGCATCCAGATACGCGGCCAAACCTGATCGCTTGAGCAACCGATTCATGTCGTCCAATGCGGGCTGCAGCTCTTTCAGCGCGGCCTCGAAATCGTCGCCGTCGAATATCTCAGAAATGACCCGCTGAAGGTCTGCTGACGGAAGGTCCTGATTCGATGCGCTGTTCCCCACGTTAAGCTCGACAAGCCTGTCGTAGACCCAAATCCGCCTTGTCTCCCTGGAATGCTTGAACGGAAGCCCACAGCGGCTAAAGAATTTCGTAATGTACCAGCTCGACCGGTAAGGAAACAGATCATTGTCACCCGTCACCATTGCGGCCAAGCCTTCAAGGACTCGGTCACTGAACTTCATCTCGATGAAGTATAAGCCACGTGGCCCCGTCGCAGATTACCGGCGAAGCCGCATACTACCCTTTAGTTCGCTCAGGGCTCGCATGGCCCCGGTGGCCAACTAAACGGCACTCCATTTCGACACTCCCCGCAACGCCGTTTTGGGACCGCTTGCCTAATTCACGGGTGGCCTCCCGCTTTGTACCTTTGAACGAGTCGCCGGCAATCCGGCCGATGCATAGTTCAACCGAAGGCCAGCAACAAGTCTATTGCCAATTCCGTATATATAACATAGAATGTCTATGTCATGGCCACCACGCGTGAAGAAATCCCTCAAGGCACCCTTGATTTACTGATTCTCAAAACCCTCAATCGTCACGATGAACTCCATGGCTTCGAAATCGCCAACGCGATTCAAACTCTTTCCCAGGACGTTCTGCAAGTGGAAGAAGGTTCTCTTTATCCGGCACTGCAGCGCATGCTGATCAAAGGCTGGCTGGTGGCCGAGTGGGGCAAAACTTCCGAAAATCGTCGCGCTCGGTATTACCGCATTACAAAAGATGGCGGGAAACAGCTTTCTCGAGAACTCGCCCGCTATGGGCGCGTCAGCGAAGCAATCGCCCGCATTCTCGCACCCGCATAGGACGAAAGGCAACGATGCGCCGCCTGCTGCAACGTTTGAAAATTTGGTGGCGTCGAGACGGACAGCTTGCCGATCTCGAAGCCGAAATGCTCTTGCATCGCCAGCTCAGGGCGGAAAAACTCGCCGCTGAAGGAATGCCTGTGAAAGAGGCCGCCGTCACAGCCAATCGTCTGTTCGGAAACACAACTTTATGGAAAGAAGACTCGCGAAACATGCTCACATGGAACTGGCTTGAAGACTTACGCAAAGATCTGCGATACTCCTTGCGCTCGCTTGCCGCAAATCCCTTGTTTGCCTTGGTCACCATTATGACCCTCGCTCTTGGCATAGGCGCGAACACCGCCATCTTCAGCGTGATCAATGCCGTGTTGCTTCGCGGCCTGCCCGTGCAGCACCCGGAGGAACTCGTCTATCTGCGCGTGTTGCCAGGTCAACCAGAAGGCGCGGGGCAGACGGGCAACAACGGCGATGGATCATTTAGTGAATCCGTCTTTGAGCGCCTTCGTACGCATCATGAAGTCTTCTCCTCACTGATCGCCTATGTCCCGCTCGGCGTCAACAAAATCGCAGTCCGAATAGGCCCAATCCCTGAAGAAGCTAATGTCGAAATGGTCAGTGGCAATTTGTTTTCCGGCCTCGGCGTGACTACCGTTTGCGGCCGTCCTCTCACACTCGATGACGAGAAAAACCATTCCCCGGTGGCCGTCCTCGGTTTCGGCTATTGGAACGCGCACCTTGCGTCTACATGTGCCGTGGTTGGCCAGTCCATCTCCATCAAAGGCGCTTCATTTACCATCGTCGGCGTCGCCGCTCGGGGCTTCACAGGCACCGAGCCAAGTCCGACCGACGTCTGGATTCCATTGCAAACAAGCTCCTCCATCAACGCTTGGGGTGCATCTGGGAAGAGCTTTTACGAATCGCCCGATTGGTGGTGTCTTCCGCTACTGGCAAGGCTTGCTCCACACGTTACCCCACAGCAGGCCGAGGCACAACTGGCCGCTCCCTTCAAACGCGCCGCATACGAATTTCTCGGTGGTCAACCAAAGAAAGGCGAAACGCCTCGCAAACTGCAGCTTGCGCTGGCACGTGGTCTCGGTGAACAAGCCGACGATTACCGAAAGCCTCTCTATCTTCTGCTCAGTATCGTCGGCGTTATCCTCTTAATTGCTTGCGGTAACGTGGCTCTCTTGCTCGCCGCCCGTAATGCAGCGCGCCGTCGTGAATTCAGTATTCGCCTGGCCATCGGAGGCAGCCAGGGCCGCTTATTCCGCCAACTTCTCACCGAAAGCCTCTTGCTTTCTACTGCTGGCGCAGTCTTCGCGTGGCTTCTCGGAATCATGTTTGCTCGCGCACTGGCTCACTCAGCGGGGATTGCTATCAGCCTTGCCCCCGATCGTACGGTTGCTTTCTTTACCGGAGCTATCATGATCTCCATCGCCCTTCTGTTCGGCTTGTTTCCGCTCCTCATGGTGCGTCGCGTTCCGGTTGGACTCGCGCTGAAAGATTCCTCCGCCACTGCGTTTCAGGAGAAAGCCAAGTCGCGCGGCGCTCGGCTGATTGTCATGGCTCAAGTTGCGCTTGGTTTAGTACTCGCTGTATCCGCCGGCTTGCTCACTCGCACACTCGGCAATTTGGAACAGTCGAATCTCGGCCTTAAAACAAGTGGCCTGCTGGTCTTCGGCCTCAGCCCGCATGCCGATCAAAGCACCGTCGTCTTCTATAACTCGGTGCTCGAAAGCCTGCGCTCTCTCCCGCGCGTCATTGCCGTCACCATGATGGGAAACCGCATTGGTTCCGGCTGGAGCAACAATACAACTGCATGGGTGGACGGCAAGCTTCCCCAAGGTGTGGACGCCCAAATGCGCTGGAATGCGGTTGGGGCGGACTTTTTCACCACCCTCGGTGTCCCCATCCTGCAAGGGCGTGACTTCCGCCCGAGCGACTCCAGTGGGCAGCAAGTGGCCATCGTCAACCAAACCTTCGTCAAACGGCTCCTGAAAAACCGCGAAGTCTTGGGCCGCTCCGTCTCCTTCGACAGCAAGACGCCCTACTCGGTTATCGGCGTCGTTGCCGACAGCAAATATACCGGCGTCCGCGAGCGTCCAATCCCCATGGCCTATTTCCCATTCAGGCAAGGTTCTCCCATCGGTAACGTTCACATTGAAATGCGAACCGTGGGCGATCCGTCTTCATTCCTCCCCGAAGTTCGCCGCACGGTCGCCTCCATCGCTCCCGATCTGGCCCCCCTCCAACCGATGACACAGCGTGCTCAATTCGACGCGAGCATTTCCCAAGAGCGTCTGGTCTCGCGATTGTCGTTATTCTTTGGCGCCTTAGCA
>DASXGT010000208.1:0-20686 GCA_036488895.1 Bryobacteraceae bacterium
CCGCTCCGGGCCGTTCCGAAGCTCCTTCCTAATAGGGAAAAGGGAGCCCTGAAATATCCATTTCCGGGGCTGCTATCAACCGTTTTGGGTGGCTACCTTTTCAACCGGTATCCTGGCTACTTTTTCGACTGGTATTGACAGCCTCACTGCCGGCATGCGGCCAATGAACTGTTCCGCCCTTTCCGCGATCAACAGATCGCGGCCTCATTGAAGCGGAATGGTGACCTGCATGTAAGCCAGCAAGTCGGCGCTTTCCGCGATCAACAGATCGCGGCCTCATTGAAGCATCGCCTCATTCAGCCGCTAGTAAGAAGCCGTCAGAACTTCCGCGATCAGTCGATCGCGGAAATGCGCATTACGGCAAAGGACGCCGCGCTGAAAATGTCGCTTCAAATTCAGAATCAGTGCACTATGCTGATGCATAACCATAAAGAGCCGCCGGCTCTCGCGCTCGAACAAATGAAGGCGATGGTTCTGCGCACGGAAGACGGCTGCCCCTTGCCCATTGCGCGGCGCGATGAAAGATCTCTCCTATCGATCAACTGACAAAGACGAACCTGTCATCGTTGCCGTCGCAACGTGTGAACCATCGCTCGGGAGTTCTCCTTAGGGTTTCCCCCGCGCCGGTAAGGACAGTCTCTGTCCCAGTATTGATATATCTTTTACCCGACCCTGCGCCGCTCGCCGCGCCCTTCGGTAGGCCCTAGGTTCACGAAAAGTACATGGTCTTCGTTGTGGTGGATGATTGCCGCCAGGTCCGCTCGGCACCGAGCCAAGTCGCTCGACGTCAATTGACACTCGAAGACGGAATACTACGAGTGGTCGCCATATCCGCGCATGATCTGGAATACTTTCCGCAGCCGCTTGTGATCGCAGATCTCGTATCAGATAGGTAGGACTGCCGCATCACGCGCTGACGAATAACCCAGCGCCATAAAACCGTCCGCCGCCGAGACACACCGGCCCCGGCACCTTCACCTCGTGACCAGCGCTGTCCCGCCATCGGACCCGCACGTGATACCTTGTAAACCGCTTCAAATGCGCAGGCACTCCGTACATCTCGGCGAGGTTGACCCCAGCCCAGAAGCCGGTCTTCTGCCACTCCAGTTCCGCGTGCCGTGCTAGCTCCTCGGAGAAGCCTGCCTGTAGAATCGCCTTCCGCAACAATCCGTCGATCCGCCGGTCCAGCCGTTCCAGAAGCGTCCGTTGCTCCATCGCATCCACGCCCTTTTGCAGCCGCTTCCTCCAGTGCGCCGGATCGTCGAATCCCGGCAACACAACGGGCGTGACCGTCGCCCACTCCGAAGCAGCGCGCACGTACGGCTGAACCATCGGATCGCTTTTCGGAAGCAACGAAAGCATCGCGGCGGCCGCCGCCGATCCCTCCGGGAACAACTCGCGCCCTGGCAGGTTGCGGCGGGCCCAGTCAAACTCGCCGGAGCAGGTCCCGGCGAACGATGTAAGCAGCAACCTTCTGACGGCACCGATCCTGCGCAGGCCGGCCTCGCCGCGGACCTCGACGCTCGGCAGCGGCAGATATGCGAACCGTTCCTCACCCGCAGGGTGCCCAGGATGAACGCGTCCGCCCGCTCCTCGCCGAATCTCCATCCGGATGCCGCGTCCCTGGTCGCGCGCCGCATCATTGCGGTCAGGGTCAATGCTTTCCGCGCCGCGTCGAATGCCTGAAACCCGCGGCCATCCGGCTTCAGCAGGCTGAAGGCGGCAAGGGGACGCCGCGCCGGATCGGTCGCTGGCCGATACTCTGCTTTACGATACGCCGCCAACGCCGGAGGAGCCGCGAATCCATTTTTTCCGATGCGCGCAACGAACGCCGCATGCCGCCGCTTTAGATCTGAAAACGAGTTCGGCACGGGAATCCGTAGCCCATCGCCAGAGTGATTGCGAACGGCAAGCCACCTTTCCCCAGGAATGCGATCCACATCGGCCGCAGAAACCAATGAAGCATCACCTACGACTACATCGATTCCCCACCCCAGCGCCGAGAGACTGCGCGCTGTCCGCGAAATGGCGTCGATGTGCTCCGGCGCCGCCGCGGGGATGGGCCAGACATAGTGCACGGCCTCGTCCGCGAGCCGCACCGGTTGAAACTTCTTCATCGCCCGGTGCGTCCGTGGGTCGGCCTCCTTCGCGGTCGTATCCGGATCGCGTACCCAAGCCCGTCCCACAATGTCCATCGCGTTGTTGGGCACTGAGAGGCTGTATGGTTTCCCGGTCGCCGCGGCGGGCGACACAATCACTGGTGGAACTTCCAGTGCCTCGAGCCACTGCAGCGCCGACACCGCGTGAGCGTCCGGCTCCCCGCGACCCAACCGCGCCGCGGCCGCGACGAGCCCCTGAAACAGCCGCATCGGCGATGGTGGCCACTCGACTCGGCCGCCGTCGCCGCGCCCATGAAAATAAAGGTCCAGAAACCGCACGGTCAAGCAAAGGTGCAAACTCATCGGCTCCTCCGCTTACTTCTTCGCCGCCGTGGCCTTCGGCTTCCTGGCCCCATCGCCGCTCAGATCCCTCTTCGCGCGCTCCTTATCGAAAAACACTTCTTTGGACGGTCCGACGACGAACTCCGCCGCTCCGGCCTTTGCGAACTCCAGCGCCTGCGCATGCGTCACCGCGATGTCTTCGCGCCGCCCATCGGGATAGACGGCCTTAAACTCGCGCTCTTTGTCGGCGTCCAGCACGAGATTGCATCCCTGCCGGAGATATCCGGAACCCAAATAGGTGAATGCCGTGATGGCCAGCCCCAGAATGTACTTGCGGAGCACCAGGGTGCGCGCCTCGTCCTCGGCGAAGACCGTCCGCAAAGCCGCCAGATGCAGAGTTGCATCCCGCCGGATGCCGCCCATCGCGATCACTCCACCCGGTGCGGCTGAAGCCGGCACGTGCACGAATCCACGTTTGGCATATTGTTCCTGCACTTCTTTCTTCTCGCCCTCAGGATCGTCCACTAGACCATCCTTCACATACTCGGTTGCTGGAACGTACGTCGCGCTCCGGCGCAGTTGCTTCACGTTGTAAGCCCGGATCGTCGAGGCAATCAGGCGTGGAAGTTTCGTCTGCGTATCCCGTGAATCCCATGCGCCGAATACGCAAGACGTCGGAGCGATCTTCGCCAACGGCTCACAGTTGCCCTTTCCTGCGGCCCTAAACGCCTGTTGCAAGTCCTGCTGAAGCGCAGAACACCGCACAATCGCGTCACCGGCGCGATGCCCCGCCTCCAACAGGTTGATTTTTCTCCCGGCGTTGATCGTCACCCGTGGAACCAGCGCGCAGTATTCGCCTTTCATAAAAATCGGCTCGATCCGATTTGCTTGTGAGCCGACACTGTCCACGAGGCAAATGTTCGTGCCATCGGCAAAGGTGTCAATGTTATATCCGCCCTTGAACGTCTTGTCCTCGGTGGCGGCGAACGTCGCCGGAAAGAAAACCCCATCCGGACCTTCTACAGGCGTCAAGTGCTCTCTCAAGATCAGCGCCGCGGGACCGCTTTGCTCTAGCCACAAGTTCATATCAGTCGCCATCTTTCTCTCCTTAGACCGGCCTGCCGGGTAGAAAACTCTTCAGATACTTCGTCCTGTACAATAACTCGAAACGATAGCGTCTCCCTGCCCGTCGGCGCACTGCGCCGCAGGACGTCAGCGCACCTAATTCTACGCAAGCCGGCGTCTCCCAAATCCCGTACTCGTATGCCAGGTCCACCACCGCGGCGCGAAACCGCTGCAGCCCTACAAACGCCAGCAACTCAATCATGGGACACATCCCGACGCGGAGCCCGAGCGGCTTCAACGGATCGAAACTGAATCCGATATCGACGTCGGACCCCGCCCCTCCCAGGTTTGAATCGAAGTTTAAGGGCAGCGAATCGGACGGCGCACCCGGACGGAACCAGTCCGTACCCGCCGGTTCAGGAAGCAAATTCCGCAGGTCGCTGACAATGTCGATAATCGACTGCTGTCCCGCCCACGTCTTGAACCGCTTCCCGCCGCTCCGGTCATCAAGGAACCAGTCCACCTGTAACCGGAACGGTTCGCCGAACACTACGTGAGATTCGCGCCAAATGCCATCCAGTGCCTTCTTCTCGTCTTCCAGTGCCGGATCGGCCTTTACCACCTTCTGTCCTATCCCGCCCAACTCTTCGCGCCTGCGTTTCTGTTCCCCCGTCATCGTATTGGCGATCTCGCATCCTCGCAGCGCGTCTAACAACTCCCCAGCGCCTCCGCCGCCTCGTACCTGGAAAAGGCCGCCCTCGAACCAGCCCTCCGTACTTGGCCATATCCGGTGCGCCAATTCGAGTAACCCGCAGCAGGCGAAATACTGTCCTGGGTTCGCTAGGTCCACCGCGGCTACAAGCCCAGTGCTCATGCCCTGGGCTCCCGCGAGGTCTCATCCTGCCCCTGAGATGCCCAGGCATCCACCGCGCGCAGCAAAGACTCCAAATACGCCAAACCCCAACGCCCGTACTGCTTCTGCAAACGGATGAAACGCGCCGGAACCTCACTCGCTGCGAGATCGGCAACAGCGTCCGGGCACATCGGGTCGAACGCTTCCTCATCCGGGAAATGCGGCCGAGCCCGTCCATGATGGGCGGCGACCATATGCAGCGCCAGATCCGACGCGTCCTGACCCATCTCAAGCAACGATCCGAACTCGTGTCTGTACCGGCTAATCTCAACCGGCGGACGCTTTCCCCCCGATTTCGCCAACACCTTACATGGATACTCAAGGTTGCCGATGGAGCGCTGCCAGATCTCTCGGTCCTTCCCCCGATCATGCCCGGCTGCGGCCATCCGCAGGGCTTCACTTTCCACTTCTCCCAAGCCGAGCGCTGTCGCCAGTTGCCTGGCGTATGCCTCGGCGCGATCGCAGTGCGGCCTCAACTCTTGTCGCTCCATTGCCGAGCGGCTCCCATCATCATCGGCGGCCCGCGGTCGCGCATACCATCGCCAGTAGCGTTTGCCGTCCTCTTGATCGTCGGCCTCCTCCCGGCCGAACCTCACGTCCAAAGTCCGCACCAGGCGCATTCCCGGGGGCCGTTCGTCATCCCAACGGCGGGCCCGCCGCGGCCTATCCTCCTCATCGGACCATCGCTCGCTGACGTCATACTGAACGCCGTCCAAAAATGGAACCTCACCCGATAGCAGCCCTTCGTCCAGTCCGCCAACTCCTGGCGGAAGGAGCAAAGTGCAATTACCAACCGCCAATGCTTTCTTCTTCTTGTCCCCGAGAACGAATTCGCCGACAGTGGTTACCTGAACGGCACCGTCCGGGTCGACAACCCAGAGCCACAAGGTCGCCGATCGTTGCGCAATCTTCTCCATTTGTTCGACCACTCGCACGCTGGAATCCCGAAGCAACTCATTTGGCTTCAGCGGGAAGTCGTCGAGTAACTCTTCCAGGTCGTACGATTTGATGTCGCTCAGCAGGTCCACTTCCTCGCGCCCTGCTACAAACGTCTGCGGGAGTGCGCCCTCTTCGACACCATGAAGCCACTCGGCCACAGGAGGCCGCCCGGGCATCGGCCCGCGGATCGTCGTGAGCGCCCACCGGTCGAAAAGAATGTCGCTCGTGGGTAGAAATTCCGGCTCTGGCGAAAACGCTTTCGCCCGCTTCTCCGCATCCAGCCCGCCCAAAGCCGCTGGACTGGCTTCCAGCCGTCCGTCCTCACGCACCGGCAACTCACGCAGCAGCCCCAGCGTTCGCTCGCAACGCTCATCGAAGGGAGCCACCTTCTCCGAAGCCGGATAATGCACGACCTCAACGCGCGCATCGGCCTTCCCGAATCGGTTCACTCGACCCAGGCGCTGAGCCATGCTGTCGAAGGGAGTCAGGTCGCAGACGGCATGATCGGCCGAAAGGTCCACTCCAACCTCTCCCGCCGATGTCGAAACGAGATAGACCGTGCCCTTTTTGCCCCCGCGCCGCAAAAATCGCTTCAGTATCTCGTTATCCCGCACGAGCGCATCGCGCTCCAGTCCGCGCATCGTCCCGGTGAGTTGCTGCACAGCGCAGCCATCTTTCTTGAGCCTACGGAGGACTGTCTCCACGTCTGCCAGTCGCCGTAGAAACACCAGCACCGCCGCCCCGGTCTCGCGAAAATCGAGCGCCCGCGCGGTGATCTCTTCAGCAAGCTCCTTCTGCCCGCCGACCGCATGGAGCGCGATGCCTTTGCGCGCATTCACCCGGATCCCGACCTCGCCATCCGACATCTCTTCGCTAGTGAGCGTAAATCCGCGAACCGCAGCGCGCACGGTCGCCGTCAACTGCATCGTGCGGAGTGGACGAAAATCCCCCGAACGGCGTTGTTCATCCCGTATTCCTTCGATCAGCCGCTGAAACGCCGGTTCTAAGTGTGCTTCATCGTGAACCAATAGCGCGTCTTGTCCGAGCAGACCTGCATGTAGCGGCCGCGATTTGAACCCGCGCCCGTACCCGGAGAAGAGCAGTCGGCTGCCGAGCATGTCTACCGTGCCCGTGATGATCGCTGCCCGCGCCGGGTCGTTCCGCCACTCGGCGTTGTCCGCAAACTGTCCTCGGAGCGTGCTGATCGCGAGCGGAGGCTCTTCCGGCCAACTCGTCAATCGTGTTAATCCCCTGCTCACCTCGGCCAGTTCAGGTTTGCCCAGTCGCACCGGGAATTTGTCCGCCTCATCGGTAGCCTGATCCACCACGACGCGACGGTTCACCAACCATTCCAGCCGCCGCGGAAGGGGCGCACCGTGGGCCAAGGCCAGCAGCCATATCGCCATCACAGAGGTCTTTCCACACCCGGTAGGAATACTTACAATTTCCGGTATCTCATTCGCACAAACTGTAGGTACAGCCGTTCCTGCCAGGCGAACGGCTGCTCATGCCCGCTGAGAGCGGGGAAGTACCGCGCAAAGAATGCTCGACTGCTCTGCATAGAAAGTATCTGGGGATCTTATCACCGCGAAATGTCAAACGTACATTCCCCATTTATAGGACACATCAGTAAGTTCATTAATGTTCACGGTTAGATGGTGAGTAATGCGCCCAAACGTGTCACCCTCATCAGAGTAAAATACTTCAAATCCCCCTGCGCAATGCAAGTCGCGCGGGGAATAGGCTCCGCAGTGCTGTTGTCAACCGGTCACCTGGCTGCGGCTATACGGCAAGTCGCAAACAGCGTGTCGGACGCTTCGACAGGCGCTAAGCCATAAGCAAGCCTTCAGAACGCCGCTCGCGGCTCCTCTTCCGATCCGTGATCAGGTCCAACTTTACGCAATATATTAGAAGACAGTTCGTACGCAATTCAATCTCACAGATCATGTACAAATGGATTTCAATAAGTTATATATCCTACAGTCTCTTTGGTGCTAACTCGCCGGAATATTACATCGGCCACTTGGTCATAATTTTCCTGGCGGATTGCATCTTGGACGTATAATTTACACTTCAAGAATGTTTGTGAATGGTGGGAGATCAGGGATATAAGGTGACTTACAATGGCGGCTCAGTGACAGACTTCAAGACCGGCACCGGGATGAGGCTATATCTGGATCAAAGTCGAATTAGAGTCGTCAAAGACAGCATAGCAGCGTGTGGTGAAACGACTGGTCAGTCGCCCACGAATTTTATGTAAAGATGGACCTCGCTGCGGCCGCGAAGGGCCAGCTCTCCGACCTTTGAGACGAGCTCCCGCTCCTCGGTCGTGACTGCCTTTGATGAAACCGCATCCCACTCCCGCAGGAAACGGCCCATCTGGATTCGGTTAAAGACGGTATCTCCGTAAGGGTTGATTCCTCCCAGTAGGGGGTGACTCTCGTCGCCGATTTGGGGCAGCACTTGCTCAAGTAGTTCTTGGGGTCTGCCACAGAGTCGATCCTCGCTCCCGACTCCGTCTGTAATACGATTTCAAGTCCCATGCGTGTGCTGCAGAAAATAACGATTGCCGGAGTGGACTTAGGCCGGACAGCCGCGCTCGACGAAACCACTATTCTAAACGTCCGCCATTTGCTGGAAACGCGGGATCTGTGCGGCAAGGTTCTGGATGTAGTGAACTGGTGCCCGGACCGCCAGGGAATCCGTATATCGGTCGGCACAATTGTTGACGCCACGATTATTGCGGCTCCTACTTCAACCAGAACAGCAAGAAGGAACGCGTTTACCGAAGCGACTTGTCAGTGCTTCCATTGCCATTGAGGAAATACGTAAAGCTGGGCACCTGCAAGGTTCGCCATCAGCGCATACTTAGTCACTGCCGCAATGACCCGTAGTTTTTCCGGCGCTGTGATTCCATGCCACGAACACCTATCCCGCTAGCGGCTAAGGTCGAACGGGCTGGAGAGCTTCAGTTCGTTCTCTTCCCCTGCTCCGTCTAGCGGCAACCGTATCGTTGGACCTTATCTGGATCTTACACACACGACCGCTGCGAGCCGCTGACGCCCGGCCCCTTCCGTCCAGTTAAATACTGGGAACACACCAGACCGCTCCAGAACACTCAAAATTAGATTCAGGTTCTAGTGGGGAAACCTCGTGAAGGTTCGCCCGATCGAGAATCTCAAAATGTAAGCCAAGCCGCTGTTCCGGCTCATCCTGCCACTGCTTCAGCATCGTCGGCGGGCGCCTTTCCCGTGCTTTCCTCCGCAACAGCTGCTCACGGACTAACAGTCCAACCTCAACGGGTTTTCCGAAAGTTGCCGTCCACACCGTCTTAATAACTAGCCAACAAGTGGGATCCAAGAACAACAAGCTAAACCAAAAACACTAGAGCAGTCCTACTATGACCGCGCTCGCACGTAGTTATCCCGGACAAATACGGTCATTCAGAAAAAACTTTGAGGGCACTTCAACATTTTGAGCAAATTCTGCCCGCTAGATACAGAGGCACTCCGTGATGAAGGACACAAATGAAGAGACTTAAGGCTCTTTTAATAAGCAGATCGATCATCGGCCTATTGCTTGCGTCAATCAAGTCTGCGGATTCCGGGCTCCCGCAGCCGCTCAACGTCCTTTGCGACCTTCAGGAAACCTGGTTCTTCAACGAGCAACAACCCACGCCGCCTGGTTCAATTGGGCTGATGCCGCTGCTGAATTCCAAGAAGCGCAAAAGTTGCTCATCGAAGAACACGATCAACGCAACGCCCTCTACGCCAAAATCGGTGTTCTCCGGGCAACGATGGAAGATCATTCCCTTTCGGAAGTTCGCGAAAACCTTCGGCTGATCACCCAAACGCCTGAGGTACAGCACGATCCTGAACTCTTGCTGTTCGCCTCCATTGCAAAGGCTGATGTAGACGGCGAATTGAACGCACAGGACGCCAGAAATGATTGGGAAGAGATCGAGCAATTGGCCAAAGCGCAGAGAAATCAACTCTGGGCGATACGCGCGCAAGGAGAACGAAGCTTCTCCGAGTTTCTGCTCGGCAACATTTCAAAAGGCCGCGTTCTAGTCGCGACGGCTCTCGCTGCAACACAAAAGACGAACGATGTCGGTGGTCAGATCCGCTACCTCACGGCTATCGGTGCGGCATTGCAGCAGGCGCGCCAAGACGATCAAGCGTTTGACTACTTAACAAAGGCTGCGGATTTAGTGCGAACTCATCCGGAGGCTGGCTATTCCTTCGTAACAAATGAATACATGATGGAGACGCTAGTCGGTCTCAAACGACTGAAGGAAGCCGAGGCGCTTGCAAAAATCAATCATCAGCCAATCGGCGCTCCGGGGGAAAAGGGTGAAAGAAGCGCAAGCCCTCATTACGTTGGCCACTATTCAAGAAGAAACCAAACGCCAGCCCCAAGCAATTGAAACGCTCTACTCAGCGGAACACCTCACTTCGAAAGGAAATTTCACTCGTCTTTACGCTGACATCCAATTCCGTTTAGCCGACATCTATCGGCAACGCGGTGAAAACGCCATGGCTGAGCGCCGTCTGACACGCGGGTTGTCGGCTACACAAAACACGCCGGAGATCTGGCTGATGCCTGCTCGTCTGGAATCGCTGGCTGAGCTAAAAACTGCCGATGGTCAATATCTAGAAGCTGATGCTCTTTACCATCGGGCTTCCGATCTTGTTGACGTTTTGATCGGCGGCACAACAAACCCTCAAGCGGAACGAACTTTGATCGTCGCCAATAGCGAGATTTTTGTGAAACACTTCCAACTTTCTGCGGACCACCTCAACAGGGTTGATGACGCATACGAGGGAATAGAAGAAGCACGCGGCCGAGAATCGCTTGACATGCTCCGTGGTGCGTTTCCGGAAACCAATGCAAGGGACGTCACTATCGATCGAACATTGGGTCGCCTTCGGCAACAATTAGCCCAGGCATCCGGCGATCGGCCGCGCACGGAGCTGAAGAACGCCATCTTCAATACGGAACAACAAAGATGGACTACGGATGCAGAGAAACCAAACGGCGTCCGACGTGAAGCTGAAATCGTTCCTCTTCGGAATGTGCAGGCGAAACTCGCCGCAAACGAAGCCATGCTCGAATACGTGGCTGGAGAGCAACAGTTTTATTGTCTAATCATTACCGCCAAGTCAGCGAGGATCGTAGCTCTCGGCAAACGCGAGGCAATTGAGGAGAAGATTGACTCCTATTTGGCCGATATCACCAACCTCAAAGGAAAACAAGAAAGCGGCCACGAATTGTACGCGGCGCTGATTCAACCTATGCCGGAACTAAATGGCAAATCGCATTTGATTTTGATCCGAGACGGAAAACTAAATCTTCTGCCGTGGGATGCCCTTGTGGACAACTCCAATCGTTACCTGGTGGAAACGAAGAATGTTTCATTTTCCCCATCCGTAAGCTCGGCTATTCTCCTGCGAGGTAAACGTCCAATAACGGCGGCAAAAGCAATGCTCGCTGTCGGCGGTATTCCATACGAAGAAAATCCGTTACTGGTGGCTTCTGTCCGAGGTGCATATCAGTCACAGCACCTCCGTAATTTGCTTGGTTCTCGCGATGAGGTTCTGGATGCCGTCAAGGTGTTTGAAGCACATCATGCTGAAGTTGACCAACAACTCGGGGCCGATGGAACCAAGGAGGCGTTTGAACACGCCATACGCGATAAACATAGCATCGTTCATCTGGCTGTGCATGCACTGGCTGATTTGAACAATCCGGATCATGCGGCCTTATTCCTGCTCGCGGACAAGAAGAGCGGAACAGATGGAGCATTGGATTCAGCAGAAGTTATCACGTTGAAGGTTCGGGCCAACTTAGTAGTGCTATCGGCGTGTGAGACCGCGGTAGGCAAACTCGAAGGACAGGAAGGAATCGCGACTCTGTCGCGAGCTTTCCTGCTAGCTGGCGCGCGGACCGTCATCAGCACACTTTGGACAGTTGACGACACCTTCTCCCGTTTTCTAACGGCTCAGTTTTACGCCGGAATCGTCAACGGTCAAACAACAAGCGTTGCGCTTCGAAACGCAAAACTCGAGCTACTAAAAACTTTTGGGCCGATTGCGGTGCCGCAGCGGTGGGCCGCCTACACGCTGGAAGGTGCCGATAATTACGCCGTTCCTCTTGGATATTGAATCAGCATGAATATCGAACGACAAAAGACTCTCAACACCATTAAGACCCTAATCGCGCAAAAGCACGTGAACGTACAGCCTGCGCAATATGCGGAGTGGGCTTCCACGCTAGATCGCCTCTCGCCGCAGCTTCTTGCAGCTTCGCCGCTCGACTTTCACGCGGAGATGAATAAAGCGCTGGCGACCCTTCGGACAAGTCATACCGCACTCTTGAAGCCCGGCACAGAAACCGTTCCCTTGCGCCACGCACTATGCGCGACGGTTCGTCGCCACCAGACGGCCGATGGCGATCGATTGATTTTCCAGGACGTCATTGAAGATGGCCCAGCCCACCTGGGGGGCATCAGACCCGGACAACTGTTGCTGGCCAGAGATGGCGTTCCAATCTTCGCCGGCGCCCCCCCGCTCTTCAGTCTCGGAGGGACATACTTGCTTACCATTGAGGATCGTCTGAACGGCCACCGACCAACCACGGTGTCGGTGAATATACCCGACAAGCCATCTAAGGATCGACCACCGATGGTTGAGCCTAAAGCGTTGTCTTTCCGGTATGAAGGCGCACAAGTCCCCGTCATCAAAGTCAGCGCATTTCCTGGCGCGATTGGGCTGTCCTTTGTAAAGGAATTGGACGGCATAATCGACCGTCTTACAGCCGAGAGGCGAGATCGTCTCGTCATTGACCTGCGCGGAAATATTGGTGGCGGGTTAGGATCTTTGCGATTGATGAGCCATCTTTGCCCGGATCGGCGGCCGGTCGGGTATAGCCTCACCAAACACCATGTTCAGAAGGGAACAAAGCCCAAGAGTCTCCCCAAAATTCACGCCCTTCCAACTTCAAAATTAAAGCAACTGGCCATGTTTCTGCGTTTCAAATTCATACACAAAGACCGGTCGCTCGTGCTGGAGACTGAAGGCCTCGGGCCGCGTACCTTCCATGGCCGTATCGTCATGTTAATCAACGAGCACACGCATTCTGCCGCTGAGATGGTCGCCGCATTTGCAAAGGAAAATAGGCTTGCAACGATCGTTGGAACAACAACCGCCGGCGAGGTGATGGGCGGCGCAAACTTTGACGTTGGTGACGGGTACCGCCTTCGCGTTCCTGTGACGACGTGGCAAACCTGGAATGGAACTCAGATTGAGAACGCCGGGGTGGTGCCGGATATACCAGTCGAATTTTCGCTGTCAGCGGATACTTGGCGGCAAGACAGCCAATTGGAGACCGCAGTCAAAATTGCTGAAAAATGAGCCTTCGAAAAGCACATGGCCGTTGAAAGGAGCCGAGACGTGATCAAGGATCGACAGATCTCTCTATTGCAAGAGCACGGCTTTCTCATGCCAGGTTTCGTCAAGCCTTCGAAACCTGAAACGATACTCACCGGCGGGTAAGTTACGCAGGTCGCCTTCGACAGGAATGGATGTCAGTCCATCTTTGATAGTCGCGCGCGCCTTTGCGCGCCACACTTGCACCTCTGGCGAGCGTGAGATTTCGAGCTCATATACACCAGCCGGGCTGCCGAGCGGCAAATACACAGTGAGGCTAAGTTGATTCCGGGGCAGGTGTTGGA
Organism: Bryobacteraceae bacterium; assembly: GCA_036488895.1. Lineage (GTDB taxonomy): Bacteria > Acidobacteriota > Terriglobia > Bryobacterales > Bryobacteraceae > Bog-105. The sequence goes on from DASXGT010000208.1 coordinate 13,091, forward strand.
TACGTGAATTAGCAGCGACACCCACCGGCGATCGAGCTCCACGTAGTTCAGATCCATCCTCAAAATTGATAACAGCTGCCTCGCGCTTCGAGGCAACCAACGATTGCCCTTCGTTCTTGCTCCTCTTTTGCCAAAAATACAAGCTAGTGCCAAGTCCGACGATCGCGACGATCACCAAGCCCAGTCGCGCGACTCGGCGCAAGTCGCGAGTTCGATCTTGCGTAAAAAGCGATTCGCGAATCTCAGAGAATTGGCAATAACAGGGCGAACAGTGATCGATGTGTTCCCAGACCGGATCATCAAAGCTGATTTCGCGGTGCCGAAGCAAATCAAAAATTGCAGGGTCGGGGCAACCGAGCCGCTCGGGATTTGGGAATGCGGTTCGCCTGATCTTATCTATCGGATCTTTCGCCACGGTGGCAATATTACCGCTTGCCTGCGGCCCGTCTTTGAAGTCGATTTTTTGCGATATGATATCGGCATCGCACAGACACCGCACGCATGCCCACTTCCGGAGCGATCTGCTCATAGCGGAATCCGTGACTGCGCATCATGACTATTTTCTGGTCACGTTCATCGAGAATCTCAAGTAGTTGCTGGATTTCGATCTTAGCCAGGATTGTGGATGAACAGCCGAATTCCTCCAGCGAATCAATGTCCTTTTCAAGCAAAGAGGACTCTTGTGGCCGCCCCAAAAAATCTCGCTGACTTCGCCATGCGATTCGTCGAAGAACGGTCGCGGCGTATTCTTCTGGTTTATTTGCGCCGCCATCCGCAATGACCCGAGCAACGCGTGCAGCTCCTAAAATTAGATCGTTGATGTTTGCGTCCGGGATAGTCATCGCTTTTTCGAACGCTCGCAACACAATCATCTGGATCGACTCGGTAACCTGTTGGCCGGTGCGATCAACCAATTGCAACTTTAGCGGTTCGAATGAGGATACTTTCCCGGACACGTTAAGCCTACTGGTTATCGTACATCACAAAGGTGCAATCACAAGGGAAAGGCCTCAACGTTTTCGTGATGTCTGCGATTCTGAGGGTCCGGCCGTGAGCGCCAACCAATTCGATTTCCTTTCAATTGCTTCAATCCGTCACCTCCAAGGCTGCGGAATCCAGCCCATTAAAAAAAAATTCTTTTCCTCTTCAACATTTTTGCGATATTTAACCCGCTATGCATTGAAGGCCGACAGTTGCAAAGAAAGGAATTGGGAATCCTTGAGCATTTCATCCATAGAGACGCCTCCGCAAACACGCCATCAGCCGAACTCTAATTCGCCTTTTTCGTCGCTAGAGCCACATTATTCGGTTCAGATGCTGGCGGAACTCTGGAGACTGGATAACGCGATGGTCCGCCGGATATTTGAAACCGCGCCCGGCGTGCTGCGGCTCGGCGATGACAAGCGCGGAAACGGGAAGCGCGGATACTTCACATTGAGAATTCCGGCATCCGTAGCCGAGCGCGAACATCGGCGCATGACTTCAGTCGCAAGCGAAACCGGCGAGGTGGCGTTATGAGCGAGAATCAAGCGACTGTCGTGAGGGGTCATTCGTTGCGCCTTCAGCTGCCAACAAAGAGAGACATCCCGACCGTTTTCACGGTCCTGGAAGTAGCGAAAATTCTTCGGATAGGATATGGCTCTGCCTACCTAGCTATTGCGCGAGGCGATGTTCCGTCAGTCCGAGTCGGCAGGCGTATTCTGGTCCCGCGCTACGCGCTGGAACAAATGCTCATCACGCCGGTGTCAAGGCTTGGACATTTGGTCGGATCTGCAACAAGTCGATGAGGGGCCACGTTCGCAAATACGAGTTCAAGGACGGAAGTAAGCGTTGGGCCGTGGTGCTCTATCAGGGGAAGCGCGTTTCCCCCAAGGGCAAACTGGTGGACTCCTACCGCTGGATTCGCGGGTTCCAAACGCAAAAGACTGCGCAGGGTGAGCTGACCAAGTTACTAAAGTCCAAGGGCGATGGGACTTACATTGAACCGTCGAAGCAAACCCTGTCGGAGTATTTGGCACGCTGGCTGAATACCATTGAATCGAATCTTGCGCCTAAAACGTTTGAACGTTACAAGGAATTGGTGGACTTGAATATCAATCCATAACTCGGAACAATTCGGATGACTCAGTTACAGCCGGTCCAGCTGGCGGAGTTCTATACCTGGGCTGGAACGGAGGGCAACAGGCGGAGGAAGTCCGGTCTGAGCACGCGCACCGTCTTGCACATCCATCGCTTATTGCGGCGAGCGTTGCAGCAGGCTGTCCTCTGGCAGCTGCGGCCGACGAATCCCGCTGATGCAGTGCAGGCTCCGCGGCCGCCGGACATCGAAATGAAGCCCGTTGAGGAGGAACGCGCGGGAGAGCTTATCCTATCAGCCGAGGGCACTGAGATGTTCCTGCCCATCCTGACGGCGCTTTGTACCGGAATGCGCCGGGGCGAGATTCTTGCCATCCGTTGGAGCGATCTTGATTTAGAGCATTCGCGTCTCACGGTGAATCAGTCTGTCTCCCAAACTCGCAAACAAGGTGTGTTCTCCAAGAGCCCAAAGAAGAAGAAGTCGCGCCGGACAATTACACTCCCGGCGATTCTCATGGATGCTATCCGCGAACGACAAAAGGAGCAACAAAGGCACAAAGAGCTCTTTGGACCCGACTACCAAGGTCTCGACTTGGTGTTTGCGATGCCGGACGGCACTCCGTGGGCACCAGATCGCTTTACTGATGCGTACACGGCCTTTGCCCGAAGCCGCAACGCCGTTGGCATACGCTTCCACGACCTGCGGCATACGCATGCCTCCGAACTGCTGCGCAGGGGAACTCCGCTGAAAACGGTTGCGGCCCGGTTAGGGCATGCGAACGCAACCGTAACGTTGAACACCTACGCGCATGTGATGAGCGGCGATGATGAACAAGCTGCCGATTTGGTTGGTGATTTTCTGCAGAAGCAAATGGCTAAACAACGCAAGAAGGAGCCAAAATGAATCTCGCATTTGCACAGCATTTGCACGGAGCCAAAAGCGGGCTTTTTGCCGGAAGAATTCAGGAGCAGTTAAGTCCTTTGTTTTCTGGCGGTGAGGCAGGGATTCGAACCCTGGGAACCCTTGCAGGTTCAACGGTTTTCGAGACCGCCGCATTCGACCACTCTGCCACCTCACCGCGCGTTGGGCCAGCTTTTATCCTACCAGCCTAGTACAGCGGCAAAGATCAGCGGGGCCACGATTGAGGCGTCGGACTCGATGACGAACTTGGGGGTGTCGATGCTCAGCTTCTCCCAGGTGATCTTCTCGTTGGGAATTGCGCCGGAGTAGGAGCCGTAACTGGTGGTGGAATCGCTGATCTGGCAGAAGTAACCCCAGAGCGGCGTGTCTTCGCGCTCTAGATCCTGGCGCAACATGGGTACCACGCAGATTGGGAAATCGCCTGCGATGCCGCCGGCGATTTGGAAGAAGCCGATGGAGGAACCCTTCGAGGTCTTGGTGTACCAATCCGCCAGCGACATCATGTACTCGATGCCCGTGCGCACGGTGTGTACGTTCTTCACGTCGCCGGAAATGCAGTGGCCCGCGTACATATTGCCGAGCGTCGAATCTTCCCAACCGGGCACGAACATAGGCAAATTGCGTTCCATGGCGGCGTAGAGCCAACTGTTTTTCACATCGATCTGAAAGCTCTTTTGCAGCTCCGGCGATTGCAGTATCCGATAGAAGAACTCGTGCGGGAACAGGCGCTCGCCTTTACTGTCGCTGCTCATCCACTCGCGCAAGATGACGCCTTCGATGCGCCGCATGGCCTCTTCTTCCGGTATGCAGGTGTCGGTGACACGGTTCATGTGCCGCTCCAGCAGCGCCTGTTCGTCTTCCGGCCGCAGATCACGCCAGTTGGGGACGCGCTCATAAAAGTCATGCGCTACCAGGTTGAAAACGTCTTCTTCCAGGTTCGCGCCGGTACAGCAAACGGCATGCACTTTGCCTTGCCGGATCATTTCCGCCAATGAGACACCCAACTCGGCAGTGCTCATAGCACCAGCGAGAGTCAGGAACATCTTGCCGCCCTTGTCTAAATGTTGGATATAGGCGTCAGCGGCCTCTACCAGCGCGGCCGCGTTGAAATGGCGATAGTGATGCCGGATAAAACTCGAAACAGGACCTTGATTCATTCCCTTTCACGGTATCAATCCCGTGTTTCAATTCTGTATGTTTAATCAAAACTCAGCGGCACGTAAATCAGGTGACCGCTGCGTTCGATCAGCAGCACAACGGACGCGCCCGGCTTCACGTTTCCAATCACGTCTTGCAGCTGTGACACGCCGTTTACCACTTGCCGGTTCACCGAATAGATTACGTCGCCGGTTTGCAGCGGCGGGCCGGAATAGGGAGCGTTCGTCTTGCGTGCCGCCACCACTACACCTGCCGGCCGGCGTAATTCGGGCATCACTTCCAACACCGCTTTCGTGATATCGAGTCCCACGATGCCTAGTTGGGGCACGAGGTTCTTGGCGGGGTCCACCAAATCCGCAAGCTGGTCCAACTCATCGCCGGACTGCTGCTCCGCCACCACGGGCAGATCCATCTGAGCGTCTCCACGATGCACCTGCAAATGAACAGTGGTGCCCGGCGCGAGCCGGAAGATATTGGCCTCAAGCTGATGCATGCTGGATAGCTGCCTTCCATTCATTCCAACCACAATGTCGTCAACCTGCAAGCCCGCATGCGCGGCAGCTCCGTCCGGCTCCAAGTCGGAGATCACCACGCCGTGGTCGGTCTCCAGCGAAAGCCCCTCGGCCATCTCCGGCGTGATGGTTTGACCGACGAGTCCAAGCTGGGCGCGGTCCACGTGTCCCTTGGCTTTGAGCTGCACATACACTTGCTCAGCGATGTTGCTAGGTATGGCAAAGCCTATACCCTCACTCCCGCCCGATTGAGTGAAGATCAGCGTGTCGATACCGACCACGTGCCCATCCGTATCCACTAAAGGGCCGCCGCTATTGCCGGGATTGATGGGCGCGTCGGTTTGGATATAAACCATGCTGCCTTCCGGCTTGATCTGGCGCGACACGGCGCTGACGACACCCATGCTCACCGAATTGTCCAGACCCAGCGGATTGCCTAGAGCCATTACAATCTGCCCCTGCTTCAGCTCGTCGGAATTGCCGAAGGTTAAGTAGGGCAAGTTCTTCCTGTCAATCTTAATCACAGCCAGATCGCTATCGCGATCGACTCCCACCAACGTTCCAGGCAAGGGCCGATTGAGGGTCTTGTCCCCTTCCTCGCGCGCCTCAGCCTCTGTCCGTACGTTCAACTGCACTTTGACGGAATGGGCGCCTTTCACCACGTGCGCGTTCGTCAAGATGTACCCGTCGGGGGTCAGAATAATGCCAGAGCCGCTGCTATTCTCCGCCGTCAGCAATTCGTTGCTGCTGTCGGAGCCTTCCGAAGCAGTTACGTAGCTGCGGACAAAGATTTGCACTACCGCCCGGCCGGAGCGCTGAGAGATCTCTTCAAAGGACGAGCTGAGTTGCTTCAGCACGTCCATTTTGGCGGGATTGGGGGCGGCAGGCGCCTTTTTCCCGCCCGTTTGCCAGGCTCCAGCGGACGACGCCGCTAACAGGCCGGCAGTTATTAAAAGCATCGTACAGTTGGTTTTCACTAAAAAGCTCCGTTGGGCTCCAATATTGGTATAGATGCGCGGGAACGAAAGTCCAATTCGAGATAATTGCTACATTTACACGTGCGCATTCGCATCTCTAACAAGCCATTACCCAATACGCAAGCGAAAGCCCCCGCGCCACAATTAGGCGCTTCGTCATTAGTTGCCGCCGGGATTCTGGCGAGCCGCCTGACCGGGCTGGTGCGCGAACGGGTAATTGGACACTACTTCGGCGTGGAATCGTTTGTTGCCGACGCATTCCGGGCCTCTATTCGCATTCCCAATTTATTGAACAACTTATTTGGGGAAGGCGTGCTGTCCGCGTCATTCGTTACCGTCTACGCCAAGCTGCGAGCAGTGGGCGATAACGAAGAAGCAGAGGATTTGGCTTCGGCCGTATTCGCCGTTCTCGCATTGGTTTGCGCGGTGCTAGTTCTGCTAGGCGTGGTCTTGACTCCTTTCCTGATTGATCTAATTGCCCCCGGCTTTCACGGCGAGGAGCGCATACTTACTATCCATCTGGTACGCATTCTATTTCCAGGCACCGGGCTGGCGGTGATGAGCGCGTGGTGCCTCGGAGTACTGAATAGCCATCGGCGTTTCCTGCTTTCCTACCTGGCGCCGGTGGTGCTGAACGCCACCGTGGTCGCGATCACAATTTTCTTCGGACGGCAGATTTCCGTAGACCGGCTGGTGGTGAATGTAGCCTGGGCCTACGTGCTGGGCAGCGCATTGATGTTCCTGGTGCAACTGCCCAAAGTGCTCCAATTTCTGCCAGCCTTCCGGCCCGAATTGGACCTGCGTTCAAAACATGTTCGCACTGTTATCCGCAACTTCGGCCCCATCTTTCTCAGCCGCGGCGTGGTGCAGGTCAGCTCCTACGTGGACCAGATGATTGCGAGTTGGCTGCCCCTCGGCGCCGTCGCAGCCATGGGATATGGTCAAGTCATCGCCACGCTGCCGATCAGCCTATTCAGCATGTCCGTTTCGGCAGCGGAACTGCCGGCGCTTTCCAGCGCCACCGGTACAGCGGAAGAGGTAGCCCAGTATTTACGAACCCGCCTTTCCGCCGGATTGCGGCGTATTGCCTTCTTCATTATTCCTTCAGCCGTGGCCTTTCTTGGGCTGGGTGATGTCCTAGCGGCGCTGCTTTATCAAAGCGGGCGATTCAAACATGCCGACGCCGTTTACGTTTGGGCCATTCTGGCCGGCTCGGCGGTAGGCCTGCTGGCTAGTTCGCTGGGACGCCTGTATTCCTCCGCGTTCTACTCGCTCCACGATACGCGCACTCCGCTGCGCTTTGCCATGATCCGAGTCGCCTTGACGATCAGTTTGGGCCTGCTGTTTGCCCTGCCCCTGCCGGGCTGGCTGGGCATTGAGCAGCGCTGGGGCGTAGCTGGGCTGACAGCTTCCGCCGGCATTGCCGGGTGGGTCGAATTTGCCCTGCTGCGGCGTGCGTTGGCAAAGCGGATCGGCTCTACTTCCCTGGCGGCGGCCTTCACCGGACGGCTTTGGGCGGTGGCCTTTCTTGCAGTTGCGCTCGCGTTTTCAATCAAGTCCATCCTGGGAGACGCGGCGGCCGTGCATCCTATCCTGCTGGCTTGCCTGGTGCTTCCGCTGTACGGGGCGGTTTATTTTGGCGGGACCGCTTATTTGGGAATTGCCGAAGCGCGCGCGACACTGGGTAAGCTTACGCGGCAGTTAGGCGTGCGGTGATGCGGGCGATTTGCAAATCCTCCTGAGCAGGTAAAACGCTGACGGCGAAACGCCCTAGGAATGCCAACGGCTGACAGATCTCCTCGCGCAACGGCTGCGCGTGTTCGCCAATGCCACCGGTGAAAACCAGCGCGTCCAGACCGCTGAGCGCGGCCGCCATGGAGGCGATCGTTTTTCTTACTTGATAACAGAACATACGCAGCGCAAGGTCTGCCTTGGAGTCCTGATTGCGCGC
>DASXGT010000233.1:0-5129 GCA_036488895.1 Bryobacteraceae bacterium
CGTTCTAGGCTTTCACGAATTCAAGCTCGAACTCGATCTTCACGTCGTCGCCGACCATGAATCCGCCGGTTTCGAGAGCGGCGTTCCAGCTAAGGCCGTAGTCACTGCGCTTGATTTTTGTTTTGGCAGTTGCGCCTATTCTGGTGCCGCCCCAAGGATCTTTGGCTTCGGCAGAGACATCCTCCACCTTTAGCACTACTGGTTTTGTCACCCCATGCAATGTGAGGTTACCGGTTACCTTGAATTCCGAATCGCTCTCTTTTTCGACCTGCGTGCCCTGGAAGGTCATTAGCGGATACTGGGCCGCATCGAAAAAGTCAGGACTTTTTAGATGTCCGTCGCGTTGTTCGTCGTTCGTGTTAATCGTATTTATATCGATAACCGCGTCTACGGTAGTTGCGGCGGGATTGGCCGGATCATAGTTCACGGTTCCCTTCACGCCGGTGAAAGTGCCTCGCACGTTGCTCACCATTAGATGACGCACGGCAAACTGCAAGTGCGAATGGACTGGATCGATTTGATAGGTGCTCATACTCCTCTTTCATCAAGCAGTTTATCCCGGTTCGCTAGGATGATCGAATGAATCGAAATCAGGCCTGGGAGATTGTATGTGAGTTTGTCAAATCAGAGAGCCTTCGCAAGCACATGCTGGCCGTGCAGACATGCGTGTCCGCGTATGCGGTCCAATTTAACGAAGACGAAGAGAAGTGGGCGATGACGGCTCTACTGCACGATTTTGATTGGGAAATTCACCCCGCGGCGCCGGATCATCCGATGAAAGGCGAGGCGATCCTGGTGGAGCGCGGCGTTGACGATGAAATTCGCCGGGCCATTCTCTCTCACGCGGATTACAGCGGAGTTCCACGTATCAGCCGGCTGGAAAAAACGCTTTATGCGTGTGATGAGCTGTCTGGTTTTCTGACCGCCTGCTCCTATGTAAAACCGGGCCGCAGCATTCACGAAGTTGACACAAAAGGAGTGCGGAAAAAGCTCAAGGATAAGGCATTCGCGCGGAATGTGAACCGCGACGATATTATCAGGGGCGCGGCTGAACTGGAGGTTGACCTGGATGCGCATATCGAGTTCTGCATTCGCGCCATGCAGGCGCGGGCAGCCGAACTGGGCCTCGCGGGCAATTCTTAATTCGTTTTAGTCGGCGCGCAGCGTAGTGAGCGGATTGATGCGGACCGCGCGAATAACCGCTGGAAGCGCGGCAAGGGACGCCGCCGCGAACAATGCCAGGGACGGGAGCGCGAGCATGCCGGCGTCAGTGGGTTTCACCTGGTAGAAGAGCGATTCGATAGACCGCACCGATAACACGCCGAATGCGAGTCCCGCAACGGAGCCGGCGAGCACCATCGAAAAAACGTCCCTCGTGACTAGGCGCGCCACGACGCCGGGTTGCGCGCCTATCGCCATCCGAATGCCGATTTCACGCCGCCGTTGCAGCACGGAATAATCGAGCACGCCATACAGTCCGACGCCGGCGAGCAATAAGGCGACCGCGGCAAAGAAAAGCGACAACATGGCCAACAGGCGCTCACGAACGGTATGCGAACGGTTTAATTCTTCCTGCGTGCCGATGTTGCTGACGCGAAATTCGGCGCGGGCGCGGGTTACTTCGCGGCGCAGGACGGACGCTAAAGCCAGCGGATTTGCACCGGAAGTCCGCACGATAAACGTGGCGCTGCGTTCCGGATGCCATGCGCCTTGGGCATCCAGCGACTGGAACGGAACGTAGGCCACGGGCAACGTAGTCTCACGCATCTCACGGTAGCGAGCATCGCGAACTAGACCCACGATCCGAAAACCGGCATGCCGATACGTTTTCGCAAATGATTTTCCGAGGGGATTTTCTCCGTTGAAGAATTGCTTCGCGAAAGTTTCATTCACAATTGCGGCGCCTGGAGACGTGTCACTGGGGCGGAAATCCTGCCCATCCACAAATGGGATCTTCATTGTGTCTACCCAATCGGGTGAGACAGCCAGAAAAAAGACCAAAACGTTGCCCGGCGGGGCGCCGTTAATGGAAAGGAAGCTGTTCGAGGCCCACCCTTTGAGCAGGGGCCAGGTGGATAGTGCGACCGCCTCGACGCCCGGCACGGCGCGTAAATGCTGGGCCACTTGATCCCATACGACCGGCGGCTGGGGGGTGCGAGTGACCGTCTCCAAATTAAGCAGCCGCGCGGAGGAAAAACCGGTGGGTTGGTTGGATAAGCGTTTAAACGTGGCAACAAACAGGCCGGAGACAAACAGCACGAGAAAACAGAAAGCAACCTGAACCGCGATGAGCGCATGCATCAAGCGGCGGCGCGAATGCGGGTCTTCCCCGCCCTTGAGAGCACTAGCTGGTTTAATCGCTGAAGCGCGAAACGCAGGCGCCAGCCCAAAGAGGAATGTTACGCCGAGGGTCAGGACTACGCCGAATCCGAGCACCCTCCAATCCGCCGGAAGGACCAAGCGCGCCGGATTATCAGGTGGATTGATCCGGCTGACGACGAACGGCGCAGACCACCAGGCAAATAATGCACCCAGGGCGGCAGCGCTGAACGCGAGCCAAGCGCTTTCCACCAAAACCAGCTGCACAAGCCGCCATCTGCCCGCGCCGACCGAGACACGCAGGGCCATCTCGCGCGCCCGGGCAGTTGCTTGAGCAGTCATCAAGTTTGCGACGTTCGCGCAGGCGATGAACAGAACCAACACCACTAGCACGCCAAGAGCGATAAGCGAACGACGGTAATCTTGCTGCATTCCCGAAATTCCCGCGGCGGCCGGCTCTAGCAACATCTTTTGGTTGATAAAGCGATCTACATGTTCTTTAGGCATATCCGTGAATCCCTTCGCCCGCTCTGCTTCGAATGCCCGCGAGACAGCGTGCAATTTTGCCCGAAGAGGTTCTATCGCCACGCCTGGCTTTATCTGCACGAACGTCCGGATCCAGGTAGCGTCTGAACGTTCGACTGCCGGACTCATCATGGTGGGAATAAAAATGTCCGTGATTGTGCCGGTTTCGGTGCCTGTGAAGGGCGCGCGAACAACGCCAATAATTTCGTATATATTGTTGTCCAGATGGAAGGTGCGACCAATCACTTTAGGATCTTCGCCGAAGCGGCGCGACCAATAATCGTGCGACAGTACGGCGTACGGCCGAGCACGCGGCGTTAAGTCGTCTTTTTCGGTAAACAGGCGTCCCAAGGCAGGCTGGAGGCCAAAAGAGTGGAAGATCCAGCCCGAAACGTATTGCGTGTAGGCTTTCTCCATTTCCTGATCGGAGGCGTAGGTCAAATCCGTTCGGTCGGCGCGGGAAACGGCAATCAATTCAGCTTGGTCCTTGGCAGCATCGCGCATCAGGCGGAAGTCCGGGTAGGCCCAGCTATCGTAGGTGGTGGGCTTGCCGTCGAAGCCAACCATTTCACGGGAGAGCGAGTACAGGCGTTCGGGCTCCGCAACTGGTAACGGGCGCAATAGCAAAGCGTCTATAAGGCGGAAGGCCGATGTGCACGCGCCGATAGCCAATGCGAGCGACAGAATCGCGGCGGCGGATGTTATTTTGCTTTTACCGAGCCGCCGCCAGCCGAAGACAGCGTCGGAACGGAGTGAATCGAGCCAGGCTAGTAGAGCGTCAGGTTTGGGCATAATCCGATGTGCGAGTCCTTAGACGGCGCCTGGCCGGGCTGGTTAGTGAAGACGCGATAAGATTGAGGCAGGTTTTGGAAAACCGTATTTTTTACCGGGCATTCACCCTTTCGAAACTGATCGCTTTGCTGGCAGTGGTGTTTCTTTTGTCGGCGACGCTCGATAAGGTACCCGATTGCCCGGAATTATTAAATTCAAGCCGCGGCCAGGTTGTTTCGCTGCAACTGGCGCACGCCGGAGATTTAACTGCGGCTTCCGGCGTTTCCTATCTGATTTGCTTTAGCACCGGCCAGCTGGTGATCCAGACACGCGATTTCGTCCGCGTCCTGGCGGTTGCGCCATCAGCTTATGTTTCGTGGCCCGGGTATCAGGCGTCCGATCCGTCACCTCCTTCTCTCGCTTAGCAACCTCTGTTTAAAAAGCGTAAAGCCACTCCCCGATGGGCGCGGCGCTGTAGCTCATTCAAACAACTAGGAAGGTTGGCTTTGCAGACATCAGAAGTTGTCCAAGCTTGGGGCAAGATTTTAAAGGGTGAACAGCCTTCACTCTCCATTGAAATTACACGGGAATGCCCGCTGCGTTGCCCTGGATGCTACGCCTATGAAGACGCGCATCTAGGCGGCGGCGTGACGCTGCGTGAGTTGAATGACCGCAAAGGTCAGGCATTAATAGATGGCGTTCTAGAAGTGGTGGACCGTTTGAAACCGCTGCATTTATCGATTGTGGGCGGCGATCCGCTGGTGCGCTACCGCGAACTGGAAACAATGGTTCCGTTGTTGCTGTCGCGCGGCATCCATGTCCAGGTTGTCACCAGCGCGTTCCGGGAGTTGCCCGCCGCGTGGCCCACCCTGCCGAAGTTCAACGTGGTGGTTTCCATAGACGGGCTTCAGCCGGAGCACGATGTGCGCAGGAAGCCCGCCACGTATGAACGTATTCTAAAGAACATCGCGGGCCAGAAAATCACGATCCATTCCACAATTACGGCCCAGATGATGCAGCGGCGTGGATATCTGGAGGAATTTCTGGCATTCTGGACTCCGCGGCCGGAGATTCATAAGATTTGGTTTAGCTTGTTCACGCCACAGATTGGAGAACAGCTGCCGGAGATATTGAGCAAACAAGAACGCACGCAGGTGATTGCCGAATTGCTGGAATTGCGCAAAAAATTCGCGAAGCTGGATATGCCGGAAGGAATGATCCGGCAGTTCGCGACGCCTCCGCACGGCCCGAAAGACTGCGTTTTTGCTTTGACCACGCAAACGATTTCCGCGGATCTAAAAACGAAAATTACACCTTGCCAATTCGGCGGAAACCCGGACTGCGGGTCTTGCGGGTGTATTGCTTCCATGGGCCTGGCGGCGGTGGCGGCGCATAAGCTCGGCGGCTTTATTCCCGTGGGCGCAATTTTCAAGGCGTCCATCAAGATTGGACAATTGCGCGCCAAGCCGGTACCCAAAACAATTCCGCCACCGGCCTTGCGGGTGCTGCCATGA